>NZ_MKWH01000064.1:0-52954 GCF_001899705.1 Sphingobacterium sp. 40-24
TGACAGTTAACGGTTTTCAAGACCGCCGCATTCGACCACTCTGCCAACTCTCCGCGACAAAAGTAGAAATTTTGGGTAGAATTACAAAACTTATTTTACATTTTTCTTTGTTTAAAAGCAGTTTTAGCACTCTTAAAATAGAAATGTAGTTGAATACCAGTTGGTTATTTTTAAGGGGTGCCCCTCTTTCCGATGTCATATTGGCGACAAAAAAAACTCCGCCTTGGTGGATATTTTCGCTTTAGATGTGATCATAACCTTGTTTTAAGGAAATTGCAATTAAAAATGGAGCTATGAAAGTATTTTTAAGGAGCAAACACGATCCGATTTTTCAATTCCCGAATTGTCGTTCTAGTTCTTGTAATTCAAAAATAACTTCGTTGATGGATCGATCAATTTTAGCGAGTTGTCTTTTGCCTAAATAAAAGTAGGAAAATAGCATCCAACTGTAGGTTGGAAGGTAAGTGAGTAAATAATAGTTGAAACTGGCACCCACTAGGATTTCCCGAAGATAGATCGAGATTGCTATACAGAGAATTAAATGATAAATGGGCATATTCCAATGAATTCTTTTCTTTCTAAAGGAATCAAACTGTTGCCACTGTTGTAAATGCTCGGTAGGTAAAGCTACTTCATTGATCTTTTTGATTTTACCTACAGTGGTCATCATTAAGGATGCCTGTATAAAACAAAGGCAGGATACGATAAACATCGCTGTGTACAATGCCAGCGTTTTGTGTCTAAAATCAAGGAAATATGCTAGCGCAAGAATAATTAATCCTGTTACAAGCAATAACACAGCACCGGTTATTTCTTTCCTTATTAATTCCTGACGAAAGTCTTTGACCTTACTCAGGCGTTTTGGGCGCAAGATATGTTGTTTGCTATCCTGTTTCCAAAGATGTTGTAAATCGTTAAAGTCTTGCATATTTATGGAAAATTTCAGTTAATTCTTTTTTAATTCGATGGATTTTAACACGGAGATTATTCTCTGTAATTCCCGTAATTTCTGCTATTTGCTCATAAGGTTTTTCATCTAATACCAATGTGATCAGTACTCTATCCGCTTCTTTTAGTTTGCTGATACATTTATACAGCAGATCAATCTGTTGTACTTTTTCATTCGTTGAATCCTCGGGTATATCGATGTAGTTTGAGTCAGTTATTTTTTTTACATGTTGATTCTTTTTTCGCATGCTCGTCAAGCAATTATTGATCGCTATTCTGTAGATCCAGGTGCTTAATTTTGCATCATTGCGAAAACCGTCGAGTTTTTTCCATACAGTAATGAAGGTCTCTTGGACTAAATCATCTGCATTATCTGGGTCTCCAGTATAACTGAGGCATAACTTGCGGATGGCCGGCGCATATTCTTTATAAATAATCTCAAAGTTTTCTTTGTTGGTCATCGGGTTATTTTAAAAATGTGTCTAGTTCAAAAAACCATATCGGCTGGTCATACATATTAAAATGCTTACTGTTGGTAGTGTGTAAAGTTAGCTTTTTTACATACTTATATTGTTGGGAAAGAATTTGCTGTGATTTTTCCAGCGTTTCGTATTTACTGCCTAACACGAAAATCGGTTTCTGTCCATACGCTCCACTACAGCTATATCCTGTGATAAGATTCATCGGTGTTCCTTTTCCATTGATGTTGACCTGAAAATCATATTTTTTTTGTGTATATGCCGATCCGTATATCATAAGTAAAAGTATTGAAATACCGAGTTTGATGAAATAACATATATAGTTCCGTAAATCTTTATTGATACGAAGAACAATAGTTTTCATAAGAATTGAACATAAAACCAGTAATTAGGGTTGCCTAGAATATTCTGCGTATTAGATGTTATGAATTACAGATTATTACATAAAAGAGTGAAAAAAGTTAAAAATCGTGCATGGGGAAAGGTAGAGTTGCGTAAAATGTTGTTTTCTCGTAGTAACAATGTGGTAATTCGAATGGTGTAGTGCTGTAAGAAAATTGATTTTTTGATAGGGAGAATAGCTGGTAAACCAGATTGAATGGGGATGTGTTGGCAGCCCAGCCAGCTGGGGCTTTGAATCCAGCTATAAAGCAAAAAGCCCTTCATTTCTGAAAGGCTTTTTCTGCGGAGAGTGAGGGATTCGAACCCCCGAACCTGTGACAGTTAACGGTTTTCAAGACCGCCGCATTCGACCACTCTGCCAACTCTCCGCGACAAAAGTAGAAATTTCGAATAGATTTACAAAACTTATTTTCTATAGATAGTCTTAGGGTTTGAAAATGAGCTAGATTGTTTTTAAAAAAGGCTATACAGGGATAATCTCATGGCAGTGTTTCCTGATGTTGGCCGCAATTTTGTCGATCGGTAAATCGTCTTGGTCGATACCAAATGGCTCTTCAATGGACTCGCCAATTAATTCGAGAGATGCTAAAACATATAAAATAAATGGTACAGCAATCACAACAAAGTAACCGATGGAGAAAACGTAACCTACTGGAAGGGTCATGGTATAGAAGATAATGAACTTCTTGATAAATGCACTATATGCCAATGGTATTGGCGTATTTTTAATACGTTCACAAGCTCCACAAACATGTGTCATAGTAGTAATTTCCTCATTAAGGATAATAAGCTGATCGCCACTTATAGTTCCTTCTTTATATAGATCATTGATTTTGTGGAAGATCATGGTAGAAACTTGATTGGGGCCATGTTTTTTATTATCCAAAGCTTTTAACTCAGGGTGTTCGTTTTCGTCGAGCATAAACTTGGTGTAATCCGATCTTAAAAAATCGTATAGTGTCTCTGCGAATAGGGGGATTGCCTTTCTAAAAAAGCTACGGTTCACTTTGTCATCTACATCCAGCATGGCATTTAGTTTGTACGAAAAGGCTCTACTTATATTGGTCAATGTACCCCATTGCTTTCGGGCTTCCCACCAACGATCATAGGCTGTGTTTGTTCGGAATACCAGTAAAAGCGATATAACGAAACCGAGAAGATTGTGGACAATGGTAATGTTTTTGACCCAGCTCTTTTCATTTAATTTGAGGTATTCCAATTCAAGAAAGGCAATCATCCAGGAATAAAAAGCGATTAAAACAAGAAATGGCAGTAACTTTTTGAAGGTATCTGATTTATGCAACTTGAAAGTTGCCGAAAGCCAGTCTTTGGGGTTGTACACGATCATACACAAAAATATAAATTGTTGTGAAAATTTTGCGAGTTAATTGCTATTGCCGTAACTTCATCGTGCCATGGCACAACAGCGATTAAAAAGAAAGAAAACAAGCACAAAAGGAAGTCAAGCCCGAGGAACAAAGTGGATCTGGATGATAGCAGGAATGCTGGTGTTTTTCCTCTGTCTTGTAATGTGGCATTATCGAGCTGGAATTATATACTATTTTCGTGTGGCTACCTCCAAAGACAAGTCTCTGACGAAGGAGGCTAAATACGATATTCGAAATATTGAGATTATGAGCAAGCACGATGATAAGGTGTTTGGTATAGACGTGTCTACCTACCAGGAAGAAATAGATTGGCAAAAGGTAAGCACAATCAATGATCATTTTCCGATAGATTTTGTGTTTATCAGGGCGACAATGGGTGAGAAAGGAATGGATAATAAGTTTAGTCGAAATTGGAGCAAAACGGCAAATAGGGCGGTTTTGAGAGGGGCTTATCATTATTTTAGACCCAATGAAAACTCGGTAAAGCAAGCGAAGAATTTTATTCGAAAAGTTAAATTACAGCCTGGCGATCTTCCACCGGTCTTGGATATTGAGGAGCATCCAAAACAACAATCTATGGATAGCTTGAAAGTTGGGCTAAAACGTTGGCTTGAAGAAGTCGAAGCTCACTACAAAGTAAAGCCCATTCTTTACTCCGGAGATAAGTTTTATAGTGATTTTTTGGAAAAGGAGTTTGCCGCTTATACGCTATGGATTGCAAATTACAACTTTTGGGTTGAGAACCCCAAGGAGCATTGGGCTTTCTGGCAATTTTCTGAAAAAGGCTCTGTCAGAGGCATTCAGGGCAATGTGGACTTAAATATATACAATGGTAAAATTGAGGAATTGGAAAAGCTGCTTATTCCTTTTAAATAGTCAAATATATGCGTAGCGTTTTTATCACATTATGTGGGGTCTGTTTTGCACTGTTCAATGATCAAGTGCAATTGCATGCAGCATCGAAGAACCATCAGGCCGAGATGTCGCAGCCCGCTTCAGATTTACCACGATTAACATTGAAGGAATTTAAAAAAATGCGCCGTGAAACAGCTATTCAAGTTCTTGATACGCGGCCTGGCGATATATTCCTGCAAGGATTTGTGCCGAAATCAATAAATATAGGTTTTAAAGGTCCATTTGATCACTTTTTGGCACAAGTGTTTCCCAATAAAGCGCAAAAAATTTTATTGATTACAGAAATAGATAGTCAGGATACGGTTTACAACCATTTATTAAAATTGGGTTATACTCATGTTATTGGAGTTTTGGATGGTGGCATCGAAACTTGGAAAAGTAACGAAGATGTAGTCTCATTGAGCAATATTAGTGCAGGAGAATTTAGGAAAAGATCAGGTCAAGGTCATATTGTGGATGTAAGAACAAATAAAGAATTTGGTAATGGACATATTGACAATGCAATGAATATTCCATTAACAGATTTCGTTAATTTTGGTTCTACACTTAAAAAAGACAATAAACAGCTGTATGTACACTGTCAATCAGGATATAGGAGTGCAGTGGCTGTATCTATTTTAAGTGCTAAAGGATTTAAACATATATGCAATATCCAAGGTGGGTATAAGGCATTGCAAGAAGAAGTAAAGGAGAATCAATAATGGCTACTTTTGACCAGATTATTCAATCAAATTCGCTGGTTTTGGTGGATTTTTTTGCGACGTGGTGCGGTCCATGCCAGACTATGGCGCCGATTTTACAGGATGTAAAGGAATTTTATCAGGAAGATCTATCCATCATTAAAATTGATGTAGATAAAAATCCCAAAATTGCTTCGATTTATAAGGTAAGTGGCGTGCCTACTTTTGTGCTGTTCAAAAATGGACAGCAAATATGGCGACAAAGCGGCATGATTCCCAAGATGGAATTACATAAATTGATCGATCAGGCAAAGTAAAAAATAAGGCGTTCAATTTGATTGAACGCCTTATTTTTTTAATGATACTCTGGTGTTTTAATAGGTAGTGTTATATCGCACTAAAATATTAAAATTCATCGTCATCATCGAAGTCATCCAATCCTCCAATCGAGTCGATTTCAGGTAAATCGAAATCATCATCGAAATCATCATCATCGTCATCAGGACCGTTGAAAGATGCGAATTTTACTTCTTCAAGATCTTCGTTAGCTAAAGTTGCCGTGTTCATAAAATAATACTTTATTGTTTCTTATTCAATGTTGTAAAATTAGAGAAGAAAACTATTTTTTAAAACTTTTTTTCAAAAAATTATTAAGCTTTATTTTTCTGTTAATCAATATGTTGAATTGTATTTTGAAAATAAAAATTTATTTTATTTTATTTATTCATTTGTTTCGCCAATCGCATTGTCCTCGGTAACGATGTCTTTTAATTGTGGGAGATCTCTCACACCATTGATTCCGAAGTGATCCATGAACTGTTGGCTTGTTGCATAAAGTAATGGTTTTCCGATACTATCTGCTTTTCCCGCAATTTTGATTAACTTCTTTTCCAGTAAACGTTGAATAGCGTAATCACAGCTGACACCTCTAATCTGCTCCACTTCTAATTTTGTTATCGGTTGTCTGTAAGCAATGATGGCGAGTGTTTCTAGCGCTGATTGACTTAATTTTCGCTTGTTATTATGATTTTGGAGCTGTTGTATCGATTCATGATAAATAGCTTTTGTCAAAAACTGATAGGCGTTGTTGATGTAACGTAATTCGAGTACATAATCTTCATCCTGGTACTTCGTTTCAATTTTTTTAATCAAGTCACGTAGCTCGTCTCTGGATACTTCGATGGCTAATGCTTCCTGCAAAATCTGTTTGATGTCGGCAAGATCTATTCCTTCCGCAGAAGCAAATATAATTGCTTCAATATTTCTTATGACGTCTTTCAATGTATCGTATTAATAGTTAATGACCTGTTCGACCATATGGGCTGGTAGCTCACGGAACTCGTACTTTTGTGTTCGTAGTTGTGGACTGAATCCAGCTTCCAAAATAGCTTCCTGTATTGATTTAGATGTGAATCTATGGGGGGCCCCTGCTGCAGAGACGACATTTTCTTCGATCATGATAGAACCAAAGTCATTTGCTCCGGCATGCAGACACAATTGAGCAGTACGTTTTCCGACAGTGAGCCAGGATGCTTGTATGTTTTTGATATTAGGAAGCATAATGCGGCTCAAAGCAATCATGCGGATATATTCTTCACTTGTTACGTTATTGGTAATACCGCGAAGTCTTTTCAATAAGGTGCCATCATCCTGGAAAGGCCAAGGGATGAATGCTATAAAACCATGGGATTCCTGCGGTTTTTCATCCTGTACTTCGCGAATCCACACCAAATGTTCAAAACGCTCTTCTATTGTTTCGATATGACCAAACATCATGGTGGCAGAAGTTGGTAGATTAATTTTATGGGCTGCCCGCATAACATCTAGCCATTCTTTACCACCGCATTTTCCCTTTGATATAAGACGTCTTACGCGATCATTGAGAATTTCAGCTCCGGCTCCAGGTAGAGAGTCCAGTCCAGCTTCTTTCAATTGTCTCAAAACTTCAATATGACTCATGTTCTCCAACTTGGAAATATGCGCAATTTCAGGCGGGCCGAGTGAATGTAGTTTTAGCGTAGGGTAAAGCTCTTTTAATTGCTTATAAAGGTTTTTGTAAAACTCAATACCCAAATCCGGGTGATGGCCACCTTGCAGCAGCAGTTGATCACCACCGTACTTAAAAGTTTCCTCTATCTTTTGCTTGTAGCTTTCGATATCGGTGATGTAACTATCTTCATGACCGGGACGGCGGAAAAAGTTGCAAAATTTGCAATTTGCAATACATACATTGGTGGTATTGACATTTCTGTCGATCTGCCAGGTTACTTTACCATGTGGCACTTGTATTTTACGCAATTCATTGGCTACGAAAGTCAAATCAGCTGTAGGTGCGTTTTGATATAAAAAAACACCCTCTTCCTTGGATAGGAACTCAAATCGGAGCGCCCGTTCTAATAAATTACTTACATTCATCAACAACAAATATAAGGAGCTTTTAGCTTATTTGGACCTATTTGTAGAATATTTGACAATGCACATTGAATTTTGGGAAAGGTTTTCGGTAACGAAAACAAAAGGATGTGCTTGTGTAACAATAGTATTGCAATTCGGCTTAGTGTATAAAATACAATAACTTGATTTATAGCACTTTGTGAATTAATTAAGATTTTTCCTTTTTTTTTACATTTATTATTCTTTACATTTATTTAACAGATTTTAACATTTCTGGAAAATAACCAAATTAAGTGAAAAATGAATAACCAAGGGGAATGAACCTGTCAACGATATCGCATTGTTGTCGTCAGACCTAAAAAAAATGACCAAGAACTTAAATAAACCAATATCAGCTAAAACAACTAAAGAATAAACATAAATTTTTTAAACCACCTATTTAGTAAAATTATGATGAAAAAAACGGACAAAAATTGCTGTTTTGATCTCATATTGGGCCAAAAGTTCAATAAGA
Organism: Sphingobacterium sp. 40-24; assembly: GCF_001899705.1. Taxonomy (NCBI): domain Bacteria; kingdom Pseudomonadati; phylum Bacteroidota; class Sphingobacteriia; order Sphingobacteriales; family Sphingobacteriaceae; genus Sphingobacterium; species Sphingobacterium sp. 40-24. The sequence goes on from NZ_MKWH01000064.1 coordinate 7,721, forward strand.
GGTTTCTGCTTATGAGTTCTCTTCTCATTGGGGGAGGAATGATCACTCATGGATTTGCCAGTGGATTAGTTAGCCATGGCAAAGTTGAAGTCGTTTCATTAATGAAAACAAAGCGTGTACAACAGACGCCTATCAAGGGGATCGTGAAGGATGCTGCTACAGGTCAAGGTATTACAGGCGTTTCTGTTAAAGTAAAGGGAAGTAGTACCGGGACGTCGACCGACGAGAATGGTGCATTTACTATTCAAAGTAAAGTAGGCGATGTGTTGATCATCAGTTACATTGGGTACAAAAGCACTGAGATTACTGTTTCTTCGAAAGCTGATCTTTCAATTTCGTTAAGCAGTTCAGAAGACGCCTTGGAAGAGGTCGTTGTGACAGGTTATTCGGCACAACGTAAGAAAGATTTAACAGGTGCGGTCGCTGTTGTCAATGTGAAGGAATTGAAGACCACACCGGCTGCGAGTGCTGTTGAGGCATTGCAAGGGCGAGCAACAGGGGTTCAGATCGTAGTGGACGGCGCTCCTGGTTCTACACCACAGATTAAAATTCGTGGCTATAGTACGATTAACAACAATGAACCCCTTTACATTATTGATGGAGTGCCTTATGAAGGAAAGTTAAGCTGGTTGAATCAAAATGATATTGAAACAATGCAGGTGTTAAAAGATGCATCAGCAGCTTCAATTTATGGTTCACGCGCAAACAACGGTGTCGTAATTATTACAACTAAAATTGGTAAAGAGGGAAAACCTCAATTTAACCTTGATTCTTACTATGGTGTACAAGTACCAAACAGCTCACGTTTTCCAAAAATGTTGTCTCCACAACAAACTTTGGATATAGAAAATAGATTAAATGGCACAAATAATGTGCTTCCGGACTATCTTATCGCTGGACCTAAAGTAGGCGGTAAAGATGTAATCACTGCAGCGGATATCGATATGTCAAAATATAAATACGATGCAAGCAGCCGTTCGGACTTCTATCAGATTACGAAAGCAAATAAGGCCGGAACGAACTGGTTTGATGCTTTGTCTCAAAATGCCCCCACACAATCACATCAGCTTAGTGTTTTAGGCGGCGGAGAGAACGCTTCATACGCGATTTCTGGTGGTTATCTGAAACAAAAAGGGACAATTATTCACACGGGGTTCGAAAAATACAATCTTCGTTCAAATACGCGTTTTTCGGCTTTCAACAATAAATTGCGTTTTGGGGAGAATATGCAATATAGCTTTACGGAGGGATTTGGTGTAGGTGTAAATACCAATGTTGCTGGTGATTATATCGGTGAAGGTAGTGCATTAGGTTTTGCATATCGTATACACAATATTATTCCAGTATATGATGAAGGTGGAAATTTTGCGGGATCCGTTGGTGGCCAATTTGGTAATGGTGAAAATCCGGTAGCTATTGCTTACCGTGCAAAAGACAATAGAAACAAGAGCAATATGTTTTTCGGTAACGTTTTCGGTGAATTTGATATTGTCTCAGGTTTGACCTTCCGAAGCAGCTTTGGTATGAAGTATGAGAATTACAATGGTGTTTCTTATACTTATCCAAATCCTGAATTTACAGAAGGAAGTTTTAATAATGGAATAAATGAATATTTTGGATTGAATAAAGAATGGACCTGGACAAATACATTAAATTACAAAGCGACATTTAATGACGAGCATACGTTAAGTATTCTTGCGGGTACAGAGGCAATTCAAAATCGTAATAGACAAATTTCAGGAAAAGGAAATGGCTTTTTCACGATGTCAAGTCTTGATTATCTCTATTTGGGTGCTGCATCTACAGGTCGTGTAAGTGATGGTTCGGGTGCAATTGGATCACTGTTTTCGATCTTTGGAAAAGTGGATTATTCGTTCAAAGATCGTTATATCTTAAGTGCAACTGTACGTCGCGATGGTTCTTCTAACTTTGGACCGAACAACAAGTATGGAACGTTCCCAGGGGCGAGTGCGGCTTGGCGTTTGTCGCAAGAAGAGTTCATGAAAGGTGTTTCATGGATTTCTGACCTAAAAATCAGAGCAGGTTATGGGGTAACGGGTAACCAACGTATTCCAGCTAACCAATATTTAAATCGCTATCAAGTTGCTATTAATTCTTCTTCTTATCCAATCGATGGAAGTTTAACATCCGGTATGTGGCAGAATGCGTATAATAATCCTGATGTAAAATGGGAACAAGTATCCGCATTGAACATTGGTTTGGACTTTACGCTTGCCCAAGGTGACTTTGATGGTTCTTTCGACTGGTATAACAAGAAAACGAAAGACATGTTATACCTGCTACCATTACCTGCTGTTGCCGCCGGTCGTGCGGGATCACCTTATGTAAATATTGGTGATATGCAAAACAAAGGGGTTGAGTTTTCATTGAATTACCATTATGGAAGACGTCAAGAAAGCCAATTTAAATTCGATCTGTCGGCTACAATATCGCGAAACGTGAACAAAGTTGTTGCCTTGGCGCCTTCTGTTACTCAACAGGTTTACGGTAGCTTTAGAAGTATGGAAACTTCTATCTTAAAACCAGGAGAGCCAATTGGTGCTTTTTATGGTTATAAGGTAATCGGTATCTATTCGGATGCAGATATGTCAAATGCAAGCGTGGCCAAATATGAGGATGGAAAATCGCGAGCAGGCGGACTTAAATTTGCGGATATTAACGGTGATGGAAAAATCGATGCCAGCGATCGTACGATCATAGGTAGTCCACATCCTGATTTTGTGTACTCATTCAATATCAATGCATCTTATAAAAATTTTGACTTTATGGCTTATTTCTATGGGTCAAAGGGTAACCAAAATTATGAGGCGACGCGTTATTTTACGGATTTTGGCGTATTTAGAGGCCAAAAAAGTGTACGTGTCTTAGACGCATGGGATGCCAAAACAAATCCTTCAAGCATGATTCCGTCGCAAGTGGTGGGGGCATCGGCGTACGAATATGCTTCTTCGAGCTATTACGTTCAGGATGCGAGCTTCTTAAAGTTGAAGAATCTGCAGGTTGGATATAATTTTGATACAAATAAGGTGTTCGGTAATAATACCGGTATCAAAAAATTGCGTGCCTATATTGGTGCAACAAATCTATTTACAATCACAAAATATCAAGGCCTAGACCCAGAAGTAAGTGCAACACCTTCAACATATTCTGCTTTGGGGGTAGACTTCGGAGTGTATCCACAAGCACGTCAGTATATGTTGGGTGTGAGTCTTGGTTTTTAAGGTTTAATGATTTAAGTTAAAATTTGATTGAAATGAAAAAAAGAAATATAATCGTCGTTCTCGGAATATCAATGGCTTTGCTATCTTCTTGTGGTAAATCTTTCCTGGAACGTATTCCACAGGGGGAGTTGTCTGACACGCAGGTTGCTAACTCAAAGGGTATTGAAGCTGAATTGATTGGTGCATACGGCATTTTAAATGGCAATGTCAATGGTACTTGGGGAAACTATTCTTCAGCACCTAGCCAGTGGTTGTTTGGAGAGGTTGCGGGGGATAACGCCCATAAAGGTTCTGAAGCTACGGATCAACCTAATATGAATATGATCGAGTTTCATACACCAAATAGTTCTAATGATAACCTGAGCCAGATGTGGGAGGTATACTATGAGGGTGTGCTCAGAGCAAATAATACGTTACGACTTTTGAATGCGGATCAGGCAGGTGCAAAAACAGTGACTGCGGACCGTGCAAAGCAAATTCAAGGTGAAGCCAGGTTATTGCGTGCACATTATTATTTTTACCTCTGGCGTGTTTTCAAAAACTTAGCCTACGTGGATGAGACTATGACGGTGGATGAGGCCAAGGTTAAACCTAATAAAGATGATGTACTGCCTAAGATCATCGACGATCTAAAATTTGCAGTGGATAATCTTCCTGCCACTAAGATTAACCAACAATCAGGCCGTATGGATAAAAATATCGCTAAGGCATATTTAGGTAAGGTTTATTTATACCAGAAAAAATATGCTGATGCATTGGCCTTGTTTAAAGACGTTATCGGTGCAAAGGATCTTCGTACGATGCCGTACCAAAATAACTTTGACGTACTTACAAAAGATGGCCCAGAGGCATTACTGGTATCTAAACATGTGATTAACCCAGATGGATCTGGCGACAATGCCAATGTTGGAGATATGTTGTCTGGATTAAACGGAAGTAATCCTGTAGGTTGTTGTGGTTTCTATCAACCGACCATTGATTTGGTCAATGCGTATAAAGTTGATGCAAATGGCTTACCATTGTTGGACGGTTCTTATCGCAATAATCCATATAAATCAGATTTCGGTTTGTCTGATGAGGCAAAGAAAACATACAAACTTGATGTGACGCTTCGTTTTGATCCACGGTTGGACTATACGGTTGGTCGTAGAGGTGTAAATTTCTATGATTATGGTGTCATGCCAGGCGATGCATGGATTCGTGAGGTGAGCTCGGGAGGACCATTTGTTGGTATAAAAACAATGATTCCGAAGAGTCTGCATGCGACACATACGGCGTCAGGAGCGGCATATATTACTGACTTGGATGTTAATATTATTCGTTTAGCTGATGTTGTTTTAATGGCAGCGGAATGTCAAGTTGAATTGGGCGACTTAGGTGCAGCGATGAATCTCGTAAATGCAGTTCGTGAACGTGCGGCAAAATTACCTCCAAAAACGACTGGCGATAATGTTGCAGCGGCAGTATATGTTGTTAAACCCTATACTTCTTTCCCAGACCAAAATTATGCGCGCAAAGCTGTTCGTTTTGAACGTCGTTTAGAATTAGCGATGGAAGGACATCGTTTCTATGACCTCGTGCGTTGGGGTGAGGCGAAAACTGTATTGGAAAGCTACGCAACGTTTGAAGGTGGTTTTATGTCACGTTATAAAGGCTTAAACTATAAACCACAAAATGATTACTTCCCAATTCCACAATCGCAGATTGACAGAAGTGGTGGAGCTCTGACACAAAATCAAGGATATTAATTTTTGATAGTTTTAAAAAGGAAAGGGGGAGGCGTTGTCTTCCCCTTTCCTTTTTAAGGGTTTGTATCTGAATTTTGGCAATAGACGAAAGGGAGTTCATGCAGTTTTTTGTATGTTTGAACTGATGAAAAAAATTTTAAGTGCATTATTGCTGCTTTGGTTTCTGCCCGCTGCTACTTTTGTAGCGAAGGCTCAGAGCTTTGAGGATGTTTATCAGCTATTTCAAGAATCTAAAATATTAAATGATCATTTTGTTGGTTTTTCTTTATACGACCTCAATGCCAATAAATATGTCATGGACATAAACGGCAATAAGCATTTTACGCCGGCTTCCAATACGAAAATGTATACCACCTATGCTGCACTGGCACTGTTGGGCGATTCAATACCTGGTTTGGAGTATGTGGAACGCGGAGACTCGTTGCTTATCTGGGGGACTGGTGATCCGACCTTTCTGCATAATCGTTTAGATACCCGGGTAGTATACAACTTTTTGAAAAATACGAATAAACGCATTTTTGTTGTGCCAGGAACAATGAAGAATAAGTTCTTTGCGCATGGTTGGGCTATGGAAGATTTTGAGGCTTACTATCAACCTGAAATCAGTACATTTCCTATTTATGGCAATGTGGTCACTTTTCGACAAAAAGGTTATAATTATCTATCGACCTCTCCATCAAGTTTTCAAAATTCACTGGATTTTTTGCCGGAACCTAAGGTCGGTGATTTTGAACTTTCCCGCTCATTTCATGCAAATTCCTTTTGGATGTCCAAACGTCCCGTTCCGAGCGGTTATGTCAATGAAGTTCCATTTATCTATTCTGATAGCTTATTTATTAAATTATTGGCGGACAGTCTAGGTAAATCCGTCACCTTACTATCTTACCAAAAACCAAGCAATACCAAGATACTCTATTCCGGCAGTACCAAAAATTTAATCCGTGAAATGATGTTGCCAAGTGATAATTTTATTGCTGAACAGTTTTTGATGATGTGTTCGTGGAAACAATTCAGTCAATTTGATACTTACTTGGTACGGGACTGGATGAAGAATAACGTTTATAAATACTTTTCAGCTGAGGTCGCCTTATTTGATGGATCGGGCCTGTCGTCCTATAACAAGGTGACTCCGCAGAATAATGTAGATCTATTGGTCCTCTTGAAAAATAAGTTGCCGGATGAGCAAGAGCGTTTCCGTCTTTTTCCGGCTGGAGGTGTCGATGGCACCCTAAAACGTACCTATAGCAAAGATCTCGGTGAACCGTTTGTTTTTGCTAAAACGGGAACGATTACATCTGTCTATAATCAGAGCGGTTATCTGATTACGCGGACAGGAAGGCGCTTGGCATTTTCTTTTATGAACAATAATTATATAGATGATCGAGCAAGTGTAATTCGTAAAGAAATGGCTAAAATAATTACTTATATTCGTCAAACTTATTAAGCCAATTTAAATGGAAGCAATTGTAAAAAACAATAAAAAATTGATTCGTTCTTGGGCCATGTTCGATTGGGCCAATTCTGCTTACAACCTTGTTATTACTTCCACGATATTCCCTGTTTACTATACCGCAATTACGACGACAAAAGAGCATGGTGATGTTGTTCGTTTCTTTGGGATTGAAGTCGTCAATACCGCACTTTCCAATTTTTCTTTGGCTTTTGCCTATTTGCTGATGTCTTTTTCTTTGCCTTTTATTTCTTCCTACGCTGATGCAAAGGGGAAAAAGAAACAGATTATGAAATTCTTTACCTATGTTGGAGCGGTTGCATGTATGTGCTTATTTTTCTTCAAGCTTGAAACCTTGGAAATTGGTATCATATGTTTTGTTCTTGCGGCGATGGGCTATATTGGTGGTGTTTTGTTTAACAATTCTTATTTACCGCTTTTGGCAACTGTTGATCAACAAGATAAGGTGAGTGCGCAAGGTTTTGCTTATGGATATATTGGCTGTGTCACTTTACAGATTCTTTGTTTTATAGTGGTGCTTAAACCTGAATGGTTTGGTATTACAGATGCTTCACTACCGGCTCGCATATCGTTTCTAATGGTCGGATTGTGGTGGCTTGGGTTTTCAATGATCCCTTTTAAATACCTGCCTAAAATTGATGCGACCGAGAATAACACCGGTAAGAGTTTTGTACAGAATGTACGGAATGAATTCGGCCATGTTATCCAAAAGATCAAAGGTATTCCAGAAATAAAACAGTTTTTGCCGGCTTTTTTCTTTTATGCAATTGGTGTTCAGACCTTGATGATTGTAGCCTCTTCTTTTGGAGAGAAAATTTTGCATTTAGGCGCAGAAAGGTTGATTGCGACAATTCTTCTCATCCAGCTCGTGGCTATCTTAGGTGCATTTTTAATGTCTTATTTATCTACGCTTTTTGGAAATATTAAGGTGTTGATCGTTGTGGTGATGATCTGGATCGGCATCTGTATTGCAGCATTTTATTTATCTACTCCACTTCAGTTTTATATAATTGCTGCACTGGTCGGTTTAGTTATGGGCGGGATTCAGTCCTTATCACGTTCAACCTATTCTAAGTTAATTCCGACGGATATTAAAGATACGACGGCTTTCTTCTCTTTTTATGACGTTACAGAAAAAGTTGCTATTGTCATTGGATTATTCTCATTCGGGTTTATAGAACAGGTAACACATAATATTCGATATTCGGCATTGGTTCTTTCTTTATTTTTTGTAATTGGATTGTTACTTTTGGTCCGGATATTAGTATCCAATAAATCTTAATTTTATTGATTGAATTGCATATGAAAGTAGAACTTTTTGTTCCTTGTTTTATAGATCAGCTTTACCCTGAAACCGCTTTTAATACGGTTCGTTTATTAGAAAAAGTCGGTTGCGAGGTCGTCTATAATCCTGAGCAGACATGCTGTGGCCAGCCGGCCTATAATGCTGGATTTTGGGATGATGCGAAACAGGTCGGACGGAAGTTTTTAGGTGACTTCTCGGGAGATCATGTGATTATTTCTCCTTCGGCGTCCTGTACTGGTATGGTACGACATGCTTATAATGATTTATTCGCAAATTCGGCAGATTCCCATCAATGTCATAAAATACAACAACAGGTGATGGAAATCTCTGATTTTTTAGTAAACGTGCTAAAAAAAGAGTATTTTGGAGCTGAATTGGAGGGTGTTGCGGTATACCATGATTCTTGCTCGGCTTTGCGAGAGTGCAAAATTAAAGAGGAACCACGGAAATTATTGAGTAAGGTCTTAGGTTTGGAGATGGTGGAGGTGAAAGATAGCGAGACATGTTGTGGGTTTGGGGGAAGTTTTGCCGTTAAATTCGAAGGAATATCCGCAGCAATGGCTGAGCAAAAAGTGCGCAATGCACTTGATCTGAATGCGGATTATATTATTTCCACTGATTCATCTTGTTTGCTACAGCTTCAATCTTATATCGATAAACATAAATTACCCATTCAGACGATGCACCTCGTTGATGTGTTGACCACTGGCTGGGGAAATATTTAAATAACACATTAAATCTAAACACATGAATTCAAGAAGAGATTTTCTTAAAAACCTTGCGCTAGCATCTGCTGGTATAGCATTAGCTCCCTCATTGGAGAGTTTTGCGGCAGCAAAGAAAGATTGGTTTGACATTTCCTTGGCTGAATGGTCATTGCATAAATCCTTGTTTAAGGGAGATTTGAACAATTTGGATTTTCCAGTATTGGCTGCCAAAAAATACGGTATCTATGGGGTGGAATATGTGAATCAGTTTTTTAAGGATAAGGCTAATGATAATAATTACCTTACTGAGCTAAATATGCGCGCGAAAGATAATGGTGTACGTAATGTACTCATTATGATTGATGGTGAAGGAAATCTCGGTGACGAAGATGAAACAAAGAGAAAACAAGCTGTGCAAAACCATTATAAGTGGATTTCTGCAGCTAATTTCTTAGGTTGTCATGCCATTCGTGTCAATGCGGCTGGAAAAGGAACGCCTGAGGAAGTGAGTAAGCGTGTTGTTGAAAGTTTAACAACACTATCTGATATCGGTAAAAAAGCGGGCATTAGCATAATTGTAGAAAACCATGGTGGTATCTCTTCGCATGGTGACTGGTTGGCCAATACATTAAAAGCAGTGGGTAGTAAATATTGTGGAAGTTTACCCGATCTTGGTAATTTCTATGAGTATGATCGTTACCAAGGTGTAACGGATTTAATGCCTTATGCGCATGGTGTGAGTGCCAAAACACATGATTTTGATGCCAATGGTAATGAAACGCAAATTGACTATGAGCGTATGTTGAAGATTGTTAAAAAAGCAAAATTCAAAGGTTATGTGGGGATTGAATATGAGGGAAGTAAGTTGAGTGAGGAAGAGGGTATTTTTGCTACTAAAAAATTATTGGAACGTTTGCGTCCTTTGATTTAAAATTTAACTTTTCGAGTTCTTTTCTGTCAATGGAAAGAACTCGAATAGTTAAATAGGTTTGAATTGATGTGTTGCTCGGATGCCACAACGAAAAAAAACTGAAGTCCATTTGTTAGAAACCTATTAAAATCTTCACTATCTTGCTTGAGTATATGAAGATGAGTGAATAACTACTTTCTTGGTGTAGAGGACCATCGGATTTTTCCATTTACTGATGGTATACTTATAAATGGAAATCGCACTACCTTATTTTGAAAAATAACGACTAAAAAAAACATGAATTTTGAAAAAAATGCTGTTCTTGAAACCCATTTGCAAAAAGTAGGGGCGGAACATGTATTGGTACAAGGGCATCCAGCCGGCTTGTTCGTATTATTCTTCACAGAGATGTGGGAGCGTTTTAGCTACTATGGTATGCGGGCGCTGTTGGTGAATTTTCTAGTTTCTACCATCGCCCAACAAGGATGGGGCTGGACCAACTCCGAAGCGATGAAGCTTTACGGTTTGTACACGGGGATGGTGTTTTTAACGCCCTTGTTCGGCGGGATTATAGCCGACCGTCTTACAGGATATAAAAAATCCATTATGGTGGGGGCTATAATTATGACTCTCGGGCATATCGCTATGGCTTTAGAGGGATTTAATAAAAGCTTTTTTTTGGCAGGGTTGGTGCTGATTGTTTTGGGAAATGGTCTGTTCAAACCCAATATTTCTTCGATGGTAGGAAAATTATATCCGGATAAAGGCGGTAAAAAGGATGCGGGGTATACCATTTTTTATATGGGTATCAATGGAGGGGCATTTTTGGGTATGATGCTATGCGGCTATATTGGTGAGAAGATCGGCTGGCATTATGGTTTTGGGCTTGCCGGAATATTTATGTTTTTGGGAATGTTGCAATTTTATTTTGCGCAGCGCATCTTCGGAAAGATTGGAAATACACCCGAGAAACAAGAAGAGCTAACCGATATTGCAGCGGGTCAAGAAGAAAATCCGCAACATATTGTGCGTGATCGTTTGCTTGTAATAGCCATTTTTATGTTGTCAAGTATTGTCTTCCATTTAGCTTTTGAACAAGCGGGTGGCTCGATGACGATCTTTGCAAAAAATTATACACAGCGGGTATTGAGTGGTGACGTGGCGGTTTTATTTAAATGGTTCGACGCTGCATTGACGGTTTTGCCGATTGTGGTAATTACTGGGGTACTGTTTGTTTTAGCGAAGAAAATCATACGCAAATACCCGATGATTATACTTTTTTCGAGCATTTCTTTTGTGATCATCTGGTCCTTGTGTCTTTGGAAGGTTTATCGGGAATATTATGGTATGAATTCGGAAGTTACTGTATCCTGGTTTCCGATGTTAAATTCTTTCTTTATCATTACGCTGGCTACATCATTTAGTAAGATCTGGGAGAAAGTATGGAATCCTTCTGGTCCAATTAAGTTTGCAATGGGACTGACACTGGTTGGAGTTGGTTTTGCGGCACTATCTATTGGAAGCTCCGAGATTCCTACCGGTGCAAGGACGGCCTCTGTTAGTATGATATGGCTGGTATTGGCATACTTTTTTCATACAGTGGGCGAATTGTGTATTGGTCCGGTTGGACTTTCTTATGTCAGTAAACTATCGCCCAAAAAATTCCTGGGGTTATTGTTTGGTTTTTGGTTTTGTGCCAATGCCATAGCTAATTTTATAGGGGGCTTTATTGGGTCGTATATTGATAAGATTACTGAATCTCATTCGATGTCTTACTTCTTTGCTGTGTTTACAGTGATCCCTATGGTGGCTGCTGTATTTCTTATTCTAGGCAACAAAAAAATAAAAAAGATGATGCATGGAATTGATTAATTCATAGAAAAATAGTGTATCTTCAAGCGATTTTTATCAAAATAAAAACAAAACCTGAGTTATAAAACAATTATTGAAATTATATGAATCAAGAAAAAGATCAAGTTCTTGTAGCGCATCTTGCTAAGCAGGGGATCGATGACAAGATGGTAAATGGACATCCTGCCGGATTATTTGTGCTATTCTTTACAGAGATGTGGGAGCGGTTTAGCTACTACGGTATGCGGGCATTGTTGACCTTATTTTTAATAAGTTCCATTGCTGATGGAGGATGGGAATGGAGTAATGAACGGGCCATGAAACTTTACGGTTTGTATACTGGTTTCGTCTATTTGACACCATTGATCGGTGGAATGATAGCGGATAAGCTAACCGGTTTTAAAAAGGTAATTTTGATCGGAGCTTTGGTCATGACCTTGGGGCATTTGTCTATGGCATTTGAGGGCGTAAATTCAAATTTCTTTTATCTAGGTCTTGTCTTAATGATCCTAGGAAACGGGATGTTTAAACCTAATATTTCTTCCATGGTGGGAAATCTCTACCCAGATCAAAGTCCTAAAAAGGACGCTGGTTATACCATATTTTATATGGGAATCAATGCCGGATCATTTTTAGGAATGCTATTATGTGGTTACATTGGTGAGAAGATCGGTTGGCATTATGGATTCGGACTTGCTGGAGTGTTTATGTTCTTTGGTATGTTGCAATTCTATTTTGGACAAAAGATATTTGGTATCATCGGAGATTCTCCTAAAGCACTTCAGGCTTACCATGAAAAAAAGATCAAGAATCACGAAGAAGAGGAAGAGGTCATTCCAGCACATGTTGTCCGAGATAGATTGATCGTCGTCACCATATTCATGTTGGCTAGTGTAGTTTTCTTTCTGTCTTTTGAACAGGCAGGAGGATCGATGTCAATCTTTGCCAAGGACTATACGCAAAGGGTTCTGTCTGGAAGTTCGGCGGTGACATTTAAATGGATTGATACTATTTTGACCATTGTGCCTATTGTTATAGTCACAATTGTTTTAACAGCATTGGCTAGAAAGATATATAAACAATATCCATTAACGATTTTATTTACTGGTATTTCGTTTGGTATAATTTGGTGCTTAGGACTTTGGAAAGTCTTTAGAGAAATAGGAATAACTGGATCAGAAGTCGGCGCTTCATGGTTTCAGATTTTGAATGCATTTTTTATCATTTCACTGGCATCGTCATTTAGTAAATTCTGGGAAAAAATATGGAATCCGTCTGGTCCTGTTAAGTTTGCATTGGGCTTAATATTAGTAGGTATCGGATTTGCAGCATTGGCTTATGGGGCGAGTGAAATTCCCCAAGGTGCCAAGACAGCCTCTGTCAGTATGATCTGGCTTGTAATCGCCTATTTTTTCCATTCTGCAGGAGAGCTTTGTTTGTCACCTGTTGGTTTGTCTTATGTCAGTAAGCTTTCTCCAAAGAAATTTTTGGGACTTCTTTTCGGTTGTTGGTTCTGTGCTTCGGCTATTGCCAATTTTATCGGTGGATTTTTAGGGTCATACATTGATCGCATTACAGAAGAACATTCGATGTCTTACTTCTTTATGATATTTGCAATAGTTCCGGGAGTTACTGCATTGTTGTTGATCATCTTTAACCCCTTATTGAAAAAAATGATGCACGGCATCAACTAAATTGTTGTAGAAGGTGAGCATATAAAAGCGGTTGGCTGATCAGTACATCGATCAACCAACCGCTTTTTATATTCTTTTATTCCTCCACTTTCAAAAGTAGTTTATCGATGCGGTGGCCATCCATATCAAGCACTTCGAAAACTAAATTTTTAAATCGGACACGTTCGCCTTCTTCGGGCACGTGATCTAATCTTAGGAACACTAGGCCTCCTACAGTAGTTACATTGTTGATCTCATCTTCGTCTTCCTCAGAAAGACCGATTTCAAATTCATCCAAAAGGTCCTCGATCTGATATTGTCCGTCGACAACATAATCGCCGTTTTCCAATTGACGTATTGTCGGTCGGGCACTTAGGTCGCTTTCTGTGATGTTACCTACCAAATCGCCAACGATATCCCGTAACGTAATAATTCCCTGTGGCGAACCATATTCATCAATGACAACCGCCTGATGTATACTGGAGGTGCGCAGGGTATTCATGATGCTATAAGATGAGCTAAATTCGTTCACAAATTTGATGGGTAACATGAGCGTTCTTAGATCAAATGGTTCGTTTTGGAGGCATTGTCGTAGTAAAGACTTTACATGAACAACACCTTTAATATTGTCGAGTCCACCTTCACAGACCGGGTAGATGGAATGATCGTTGTCCAGTATGATCTTTCTGTTTTCTTCAAAAGAATCTTCCAGATCCAAAAAAACAATGTTTTTGCGATGAGTCATTAGGTTGACCGCCTTTTTGTCTCCTAAACTCAATAGACGGTCGACGATATCGTGCTCAATACCTTCGATGACACCACTGTCGACACCTTCGTCTACTAGCGCCTTAATTTCTTCTTCCGTGACACTATTGCCGCTACTCTTGATATTGAGTATTTTGACAATAAACTCTGTCGACATACTGAGTAGCCATACAAATGGTCGTACGATTTTGCTGAGCAGGTTCATCGGATAAGCGATTAGCATGGCATACTTCTCCGGAATAGCCATACCGATACGTTTGGGGACTAATTCACCAAGCACCAACGAAAAGTAGGTGATGATAAAGACGACAATGATTACAGCGAGCTGTTCGCTATAGGGGGCTATAATACTGGATTTATTAAATATGCCGACTAGATATGTGGAAATACTACCACCAGAAAAAAAACCGGTTAGAATGCCGATAAGGGTAATGCCTATTTGTACAGTGGATAGAAAGTTGTTGGGCGATTCTTTTAGGTTTAGCGCTATTTTGGCTGCCGCATTGTTTTTATCGCTTTCAGCCTGTAGCCTTGCCTTTCTGCTGGATACGATGGATATTTCTGATGCCGATAGTATTCCGTTTAGAATAATCAGGACTAAAATAATAATTGCTTCGGTAAGCATAATGAGTTGAAAAAGTTGTTTGCTAGTGCTAATTTACGGAAAAGACCAGCTAAAAAGTAGGATTATTATGATTATGTCAAGCATCCATAAAAAAAGCCGTATATCTTTCAATACGGCTTTTATAATAATAAGAATGTTTTTTCAATTACATTCCACTGTCATCTAACATAAAAGTATTTTTCTTGGTTTTCCATTTTCCTTTTGTGAAATCAGGGAATTCCAACGTTTTATTTCCTTTTGCAATAGACTCGGTAGATAATGGGAATACAGCACTCATGGTTACTGAATCATATACGTCAATTGGCGTCTGTACCTTTTGTTTTACTGCCTGAATGAACGCATTGAATACAAACCAGTCCATGCCACCATGACCAGAACCATTTGCTACCGCTTCATATTTTTGCCAGATTGGGTGATCGTATTTCTTTACCCATTCATCTGCAGAATCCCACGTGTGTGGTTTGGATTTACCCTCGATGTGAATACCTTTTGCAACATCCATCCAAATACCATCTGTTCCTTGTACGCGGAAGCCGATAGAGTAAGGTCTTGGCAAGTGTGTATCATGCGTTAATAACATGGTTTCTCCATTTGCACATTGTAACATCGTTTGTGTGATATCACCATTTTTGTAATTGATCTTACCGTTGGGGTGTCCTGGGGAAACTTTATTGACATAGGCTGCCAATCCACGGGCTTTACTTGAGTACGAAGTGATATGGGTGAATCTGTTGCCTTTGTTGATATCTGCAAATTGCATAATTGGACCTAAACCGTGGGTAGGATATAGATCACCATCTTGATCGATATTGAACTGTGTACGCCATTGTGCCTCAGAAATCGCTTTCGGGCCGTATTCAACGCCATGGCCATAATACGCTTTTCCGTCATTGAATAATACTTCGCGTAAATCGTGTTGATAACCGCCTTCCAGGTGCAACAATTCACCAAATAGTCCTTGTCTGTGCATATTCAATACAGCAAGTACGTCACGACGGAATGCCACATTTTCTAGGGTCATGTAAGGCTTTCCGGTTTCTTCGGATACTTTCACAATATCCCAGTGATCTTGTAGCGTTAGACCTGCTATAACCTCGCAACCTACGTATAGTCCAGCTTTCATTGCGTCAATAGCTTGGTTTTTGTGGAATTGCCAAGGTGTTGCAATAATGACAGCATCTAATTTTTCATTGCTTAGCATCTTTTTGTAAGCATCAACGCCACCAGTATATTCTTTTGGAAGTTTGGTGCCTTTTGCGTTGAATTGTTTACGGCATTGTGCTAGAGATTCTTCTTGGGTGTCACAGACAGCCACAATTTCTAAATCATCTCTGTTTAGGGCAATTTGAACGTGATTACGTCCTCTAAGACCCACACCAATAAAACCGATTTTTATCTTGCCATTTGTTTGGGCAAATAATTCTGTACTTGAAAGGACACCGATTCCAGCTGTAGTGATGGCAGTCGATTTTATGAAATTTCTTCTATCCATTGTTTTGAGATATAAGGAGTTTGTATATTAGTTATTTACTTGTTTGAAAACAGTCTTTGAGACTGGGTACTATTAACAAATATATTATTTCATTTGGGATAAATGAAAGTGCAAACGTTTGCTTAATTTTATTAAATTTCATGCAAACGTTTGATTGAAATAAAAATTATCATTTATTAATTCAATTTGTGATATTGCAAGCACATTGATGATTTAAAAAACATAGTTTAATGTCTGATTTTAACCAATTAGTAGTAGAGAGCGCAGCAAAACAATTCACATTAGAAGGAGATATCATTTCAGTGCAACCGTTTGGTTCTGGTCATATCAATGATACCTATCGTGTAGTTACTACTGTAGATAGCGGTATATCGCATTTATTACAACGTATTAATCACCATGTTTTTCCGAACGTGGATGGATTAATGCATAATATTGAGATTGTCACCAAGCATCTTAGCAAAAAAGTTAAAGTCGCTGAAGGAAAAAGAATCAGCGATCATGTATTGACAATTGTTCCTACAAAAGGTGGGGAATTATATATAAAAGATAGTCAGGATAATTATTGGCGCATGTTTATTCTCATAGAGGATACGAAAAGCTATGATATTGTAGAGACTGAAGTCCAAGCAGCCGAAGGTGGCCGTGCTTTTGGGTTGTTTCAAAAACAGCTGTCGGATTTAGATGCTTCGTTGATCGTTGAAGTACTTCCCAACTTTCATAATATAGAGTTTAGACTTGAAAATCTTCGAAAAGCAATCGCTAAAGATGTGTGCCAACGTGTAGCGTCGGTAAAGGACAAATTGGATTTTATCTTTAGTCGTGAAGATCGAATGAAAACCATTCTTGAACTTGGTAACAAGGGGGAACTTCCACTGCGCATTACACATAATGATACCAAGTTTAATAATGTGCTCTTAGATCGCCACGATAAGATGCAATGTGTGATCGATTTGGATACAGTTATGCCAGGCTATGTGGCATACGATTTTGGGGATGCGATTCGGACGATTATTAACCCTGTTGCCGAAGATGAGATGGATGTTTCGAAAATTCTGCTAAATCTTGCCTTATATAAGGCCTATGCCGAAGGTTATTTGGAGGAAGCTAATGACTTCTTGACAACTTTAGAGAAAGAAACATTAGTCGATGGGGCCTTCTTATTGCCCTATATGCAAGGAGTACGTTTCTTAACGGACTATTTGGAAGGAGATCATTACTACAAGACTAAATATGATGACCATAATCTGGTGCGTACAAATACGCAATTGAAATTGGTTGAAGAGATGGAAAAGAATGAAGCATTTATGCGGAAGGTAGTTTTTGATTGCATTTAACAATTTTATACCTTTAATCCTATTGAGAAGCTTCCATCGCGTAGATGAAGCTTCTTTTTTCTGTAAAAAAATATTCGAATGAAAAAACTAACCATTTTGCCTATCGCAGCGGAGCTGGCCAATACACTTGATTATCATACTTTGTCGAAGCTCTTGAGCAATTTTGAATCGCATTCGCTGGAGTTTAATAACTGGAGCGAATCTTTCCCGTATAAACCTCAGGTACAATTTAAGATTGGCTATACCCAGGAGTATCTTGTGTTGCAATATGATGTCGTCGAAGAACAACTTCGGGGTAATTATTCCGAAACAAATCAAAATGTATGGGAAGATAGCTGTGTGGAGTTCTTTATTTCTTTTGATGGACGCGAACATTATTATAACCTGGAATTTAATCTAATTGGAACAGGCTTGATCGGTTATGGTCCGGCCGAAAAGGCAAATAGAAATCGATTGGATAGTACAACAATAGAACAGGTGCGTACTTACTCTTTAATTGAGCGTAATGGTTCCGATAAGCGATGGAGTATGATTGAGGTCATTCCACTTGCTGTATTTCAGTTTGACAATGTTGTAGACCTGAAAGGTAAACGGATACATGGGAATTTTTACAAATGTGGTGATCATCTCAAACAACCACATTTTATATCTTGGAATAAAATAGAAAACCCAACTCCTAATTTCCATCTCCCTGAGTTTTTTGGAGAAATGGTCTTTGGTTAGGAGTTGAGTGAAAAAAGGTGATGCTTATTGGTAAACAGATTCTTTTTTGAATTTCTTTGCCAATAAAGCATATACTAATACACGGTATTTATTTTTATTGGATTTGCCAATAGCGGTAATCACTTCCTCTAGTGCCTTGTCTAAATCAGGGCCATCTTTTAGGCCTAATTTTTTGATCAAAAAGTTTTGTTTGACACGGTTAAGTTCTTCGGGATCTGATGCAGCAATGGTTTCCGAGTCTGCATTGTAAATGGAAGGTCCTATTCCTTTTGTTACTTTTGCAATAAATGCTTCATCTAATGATAAGCCTAGCTTTTTTGATTCTGCAACATATGCAGCAATTTTTTCATCTAATTTGCTCATAATTATGTAAGTGATTTAATTGTAGTAAGTTAAGTTAGGTAAAAAAGTCGATAAACAAAATTATTCTTTGGTTAGGATAAAGATTGTTACATTTGTACCCTTGATAAGTGCTGTTAACCAAAATGTGGAAAATTTCAACTAATTATTCTTCGTAATTGTTGTAAGTTACATTTTTATAAGTTATCTTTGCACCTCAATAATTGAATATACGTAATCATAATAATAATGAAAAAAGATTTGCATCCTTCAAATTACAGATTAGTTGTATTTAAAGATATGTCAAATGACTATGCTTTTATTACAAAATCTTGTGTTGATACAAAAGAGACTATTACTTGGGAAGACGGAAATGAGTATCCAGTTGTAAAATTAGAGATTTCTCATACATCACACCCTTTCTATACAGGTAAAATGAAATTGGTTGATACTGCTGGTCGTATCGACAAATTCCGTAACCGTTACAACAAAAAATAATTGTAGCAGATCTGTATATTACAATATTAAGAACTCGATAAATATAATTTGTCGGGTTTTTTTTGTTATTTTTAATTTGTGAAAATCTTCTTTACAGATTGCTTTGATTCGATCCAATTGTTGGATAAGCTTAGCACCCCATTAACTACTTTTGATAGAAAGAGTCTTTATCCATTTACTTTCGTGAAATCTTGTTTGGACCTTCGGGTTGGTATACTGACTTTACGGGAGAAATGGCGAAAATTAGCTTTAAAATTTGATGTACACTATGTTGCCAACGATGCGGATAAGGAGGGGCTTATATGGGTGTCTGAGAACGTTATTCCGTCAGTAGCCTTATTACAGCTTCTACAGCGCTTGCGTGTAGGAGAGGTCCTTGTACAGGACGGATACGTTTTAGCTTGTTGTTATACGCATAAGGACTCTTATCGTGTGCAAGAGGTTGATATATCTGTTGATCTATTAAAAGGGATAGAAGATCTGTTTTTGCTCACAGGAACTGAAATAACACATGATTTCAATCATCTGGTACAAAGTGTTCAGTCGTCCAGTATATCTGGAACAAATCAATTGTTGGGTAATGATCTTTATGTAGCTGATCGTGTTAGCATGGAATGTGCTACGCTCAATACCCTACAAGGTCCCATATATATCGATGAAGATGTTACAATTATGGAGGGCGCGCATTTGCGTGGTCCATTATATCTTGGTAAAGGAGCCGTTGTAAAAATGGGCGCTACGATTTATGGGAATGTTTCGGTAGGGAAGCAGAGTGTTATTGGGGGAGAGATCGGGAATTCGGTCATTGGTGATTTTTCGGCCAAGGGGCATCATGGTTATCTAGGGTGCTCGGTAATAGGAGATTGGTGTAATTTAGGAGCTGGTACCTCTAATTCCAATTTGAAGAATAACTTAAAGACTGTTTCAATTTACGATTATGCATTAGATAGTGTTCGGGATACAGGTCTTTTAAAATGCGGTGCCTTTATTGGAGACTATACTCGCCTTGGCATCAATTCGGCTTTAAATACAGGAACAGTAATTGGAATTGCAAGCATGCTAGCAGATACAAGTTTTTATGCTAAATTTGTACCGTCATTTGCTTGGGTGTTTGACGGAGGTGCTCAGACTTATGAATTTGATAAGTTTATGGCATATCTAGAGACGCTGTATGCATCAAAAGGGGAAGAGCTCACGGAGCAGATTAAAGATAAATTGAATCAACTTAACAAAAAATATAATTAAATCGTAAAATCATGCGTAAAAAAATCGTAGCTGGTAATTGGAAAATGAATTTAGACTATCAATCAGGATTGAGCTTGTTTTCTGAAATTATCAATATGGCCAAAGATGAAGTGATTGGAAACCAGGAATTGGTTGTTTGTAGTCCATTTATTCATTTGTCAAGTCTTGGGCAACTGTCTAAAAATGTCGCGAATGTAAATATTGGTGCTCAGAATATTCACCAAGCGGAGTCGGGTGCTTATACAGGTGAGATTTCGGCTTCACAAGTAAAATCAGTAGGTGCTTCACATGTTATTTTAGGTCACTCTGAAAGACGTGCTTATTTTGGTGAAACTGATGCATTGTTGGCATCTAAAGTGGATATTGCATTAAAGCATGATTTAACCCCAATATTCTGTATTGGAGAAACAAGAGAGGAACGCGAATCTGGAGCTTTCTTTGATGTGATCAAAACACAATTGACAGATGGATTGTTCCACTTGTCTAAAGAAGCTTTTGCAGCTGTGGTGTTGGCATATGAACCAGTTTGGGCAATTGGTACTGGCTTGACAGCTAGCCCTGAGCAAGCACAGGAAGTTCATAAATTTATTCGTGAGGTGTTAGCTGATCAATATGGTCAGGAGATTGCTGATAATACAAGTATTCTATATGGAGGGTCTTGTAATCCAGGTAATGCAAAAGATTTGTTTGCTCAAGCCGACATCGATGGTGGTTTGATTGGAGGTGCTTCTTTAAAATCGAGAGATTTTATTGATATCGCTAAAGTATTTAACGGCTAATTTTTAGAAATGAAATACGTAGAGGTTATCTTTCAAATGCGATCAGGTGAAGAATGGCAGAAGGATTTGTTGATATCTGATTTGGCTGATATTGGCTTTGATACTTTTGAGGATACCGAATCTGGATTTGCAGCTTATATTTCAGCTGCAAATCTTGACTTGCAAGCATTAGAAACGCTGATGCTTCAACCTTATGAAGGCCTGGAGGTCGATTATAAGATACAGGAAATAGAAAATCAGAATTGGAATAAATTGTGGGAAAGCAATTTCAACCCAATAGAGGTAGGAGGGCAATGCTATGTGCGTGCAACTTTTCATGAGGCCAAACCTGAGTTTCCCTATGAAATCATTATAGATCCGAAGATGTCTTTTGGAACAGGCCATCATCAAACAACTTCGATGATGCTTCAGTATATTTTGGAGAATGATTTTATGGGCAAGCAGGTTTTGGACATGGGCTGCGGTACAGGGATATTGGCCATTTTAGCATCAAAAAAAGGCGCGAAAGCTGTATTGGCTGTGGATTATGATGAGATATGTGTTGAAAGTGTAATCGAAAATAGGGCACTCAATCATGTTGAGCATATCGAAGCGCTCTGTGGATCTTACGAAGTTTTGGCCGGTCGGGTTTTTGATGTGATTTTGGCAAATATTAACCGTAACATTCTTTTAGAACAATTACCTCAGTATGCCTTGAGCATTCGTACAGGGGGTGAGCTGTACCTAAGTGGTTTCTATGAGCAGGAAGATTTAGCAATCTTAAGCGATGCGGCGACCACATTGGGTTTTGAGTTTATCTCCAATAAAGTTTTAAATAATTGGTGTGCAGCCAAGTTTGTGAAGCGATAATTTAGCTATGCGGATTCATTTTATAGCAATAGGTGGTAGTGTGATGCATAACCTTGCTATTTCATTGGCAAAACAAGGGCATCAAGTGACCGGTTCTGACGATCAGATCGTAGAGCCCTCCCGTTCTCATTTGATTGAAGCAGGATTGCTTCCTAATCAATTGGGGTGGTTTGCAGAAAAAGTGACGGAGGATATTGATGCTGTGATCTTGGGCGCTCATGCCCAGGCAGATAATCCTGAATTAAAGCGGGCCCAGGAATTAGGTCTTAAAATTTATTCTTTTCCAGAATTTATACAAGAGCTTTCGCAGGATAAAATCCGGGTGGTTATCGCTGGAAGTTACGGTAAGACAACCATAACGAGCATGGTGATGCATGTTATGCGATTTCTAGGAAAAGAATTTGACTATTTGGTAGGAGCTCAATTAAGAGGCTTTGATAAGTTGGTCGATATTACTAAGCATAATAAGATTATTATTATCGAAGGAGATGAATATGTTTCATCTAAGATTGATCCGAAGTCCAAATTTTTGTATTATAAACCGAATATAGCGTTAATTTCGGGTATTGTATGGAATGAGTTTAACTCGAAAATATCTCAAGAGGAATATATTAAACAATTTGAAGATTTTATTGACTCAATTCCGCCTAAAGGTACCTTAATTTATAATAAGGAAGATGTTGTGTTACAGAAGGTTCTTCAAGATACAAAAGATTGTAAGATCAATAGACATGGCTATAAGATTCCTGATTATACAATTAATAAGGGGGTGACTTACATCAATACACCGGATGGCGACGTTCCATTGCAAGTGTTTGGTAAGCACAACCTATCTAATATTGCTGGGGCGTATACGATCTGCGAATGGTTGGGGATCAAAAAGAAAGAGTTCTTTGAGGCCATAAAAAGTTTTAATACTTCGATTCGTTATTTGGAGTTTGTTGCAAGCTCGGAAGGATCTGTGGTTTATCAGGATTATGCCTGTAATGCGGATAAAGTGAAGTCAAGTATTCACGCCGTGAAAGAGCAATTTCCTAATCAGAAATTGGTTACAATTATCGAATTAAACTCGTATGATAGTTTAGATTCATCGTTTTTGTTACAATATGCAAACTCAATGAAAGAGTCGGATGTCTCTGTGGTCTACGTGAATATAAATTCCTGTAAAGAACTTAATAAAGATATCGAAAGTGTCCCCAATAATATTAAGGATAATTTTAATAACCCTGATTTAGAGGTTGTTGTGAGTTTGGATGGGCTCTATTCATTTTTAGATGGTGTCAAATCAAAAGGTTACAATTTACTTCTTATGAGTTTAAATAATTATAATGGGGTTAATTTGTCTGTGCTGGCTGATCGGTTTTTTAGAGATTTTTAGAGAAAAAATTATAATTTAATGTAAATTAAATTGTAATTTATTATTTTTGTTTAAAATATCTACCAGATGAATGCATTAGGAAAAAAAATCAGATTACTTAGACACCAAAAGGGGTGGAGTCAAGAGGATGTTGCAAAACGATTGGATATCTCAATCCCAGCATTTTCTAAAATTGAAACAGGGATTACAGATGTGAATTTGTCTCGCCTGAATCAAATCTCAAAATTATTCAATTTGACAGTTGTTCAACTTTTATCTACTTCAGATTCTGAAGAAGATAAAGAGTATGTGAACGAGGTGAATGCTTTGACGCAAAAATTACAACAACGCGATGGCGAAGTAATTGAATTGCAGAAAAAGGTTATTGATCTTTATGAGCAATTGCACAAAAGATAAGGCATATTAAAAATGTTACCGAAAAGGCAATCCAAATGGGTTGCCTTTTTTTGTTTATGCAACTTTATTTTGGTCAAAAGTGATTTTGTTTTTGTTTCTTTGTAAGTATTTTATCAAAAAATAAAGGTTGATTATTTATGGGGAGATTAAACGGGGATATAACGAATAGCCCGTCGACTGATTTTTTTAAGTCAAATGTATTGGGACAGCGTTCAGGACTCTTTGTCCTTTTCTTTACTGAAATGTGGGAACGTTTTTCGTTCTACGGGATGCGTGTACTCTTAATGCAGTTTTTAACTGCTGCAGTTATTCAAGGTAGTCCTTTCTCGGGATGGTCCTGGACTGCACAACAAGCGGGAGCACTTTATGGAACCTATGCCATGATGCTCTATTTAACTCCTATTCTAGGAGGGATTATAGCGGATAAATATATTGGATCACGGAAAGCTGTGATCATCGGTTCGGCGATTATGACGCTAGGACATGCTGCCATGGCCTTTGATACTTCCATTATGTTTTTTCTGGGTTTGATCTGTTTAGTTATTGGAACAGGTTTTTTCAAACCCAATATGCCTTCTATCTTAGGTGAAATGTATAAAGATCTACCAGAGAAAAAAGATGGAGCTTATACCATATTCTACATGGGGGTCAATGCTGGTGCTTTCTTTGGCATGATGCTATGTGGATATATAGCCGAAACGTATGGTTGGCATTGGGGATTCGGCTTGGCTGGTATCTTTATGCTTTTGGGAACACTGCAGTTTGTTTTCGCAAAACCGCTCATGGGAAATCTTGGTGTATTAACTAAATCTACCTCTGGGGAACATAAAGTTATCGCTGAGGATACCGATACCAGAAATCCATTTACCATACGGGATTATGTATTGATCGCGATAGTTTCTATTGTCGGTTTCGTATATGCTTTCAATGACCCTTTGTCTAAGAATGGTATTGTTGATGTGTTTTCTGGTTTGGATACACCGTTTCTTAGAGGTCAGTATATTATGGTCATTGTGGCGTTGATTCTCTTCATATATCTTATTGTGACACGGATTTTGCGTTATGATAAGGTTGTAAGGGATCGGATGTTTGCGGTCGTGTTGCTAGCGTTTTTCTTGGTCTTCTTTTTTATGAGCTTTGAGCAGGGGGCAACTTCGTTGGTTCTTGTGGCTAGAGATAATATTGATAGATCACTTACTGGTGCTGCATTGACGACCTTTAATGTGGTAAATGGTTTATTGACGATTGTACCGCTTTCGATTATCTCTTGGGTTCTGATTAAATTGGCAAAAGTAACCTGGAACAAAATTGCCATTTCAAATATCGTATTGTTTATCTGTTTTGGGTTGATCTGGGGAGCAGTAATCTGGATGTTGTACAATGAATTCAATAAAGAAGCATCAGAAATTAAAGTCTCCTGGTTTTCGATCCTAAACTCATTTTTTATCATTGCACTTGCCTCCTCGGTATCCAAAATTTGGGAGTCCAAATATAACCCATCGGCAGCCTTTAAATATGGCTTTGGTTTGATTTTGGTTGCGATAGGATTTTTTATTATCGGGTTGGGATCTATGGGGATAAGCCAAGGGGCTAAAATCTCGATGGTATTTTTGGTGCTGACCTATTTGTTCCATACATTGGGCGAATTATTTATTTCACCGGTAGGTCTTTCTTACGTATCCAAATTGGTGCCGGCTCGCATGCTCGCATTTATGTTTGGAATATGGTATTTGGCGATTGCTATTGCACAGAAGGTTGCAGCGGTATTAGGAGGACAAGTGGAAACCATCCAAGAGGAACACTCCTTGAGTTATTTCTTCTTCTTATTTACAGCAATTCCTGCCTTAGCAGGCCTGTTAGTAATGCTGTTTAATCCATTGATTAAACGATTGATGCACGGAATTAAATAACAAATATATAAGCTTCTTTTACGAAAGAAGCTTTTTTGATTAATATAAATTAGTATGGAGGTTAGTACAAGGGAATCGCTAGAAGAGATTCAAAATTTTGACGGGAAGTACCCAAGGCAAATCTGGAGTTTGTTTTTTTCCGAGATGTGGGAAAGATTCTGTTTCTATGGTATGCGCGGGATGTTGGTGTTCTTTATGATCACACAGCTAAACTTTGCTGAAAAGGATGCCAATTTACAGTATGGAGCGACACAAGCATTTGTATATGCGTTTACATTCATAGGAGGGCTGTTTGCAGACAAAATTCTTGGTTTCAGAAAGTCTTTATTCTGGGGTGGCTTATTGATGATCGTAGGAAGCTTATTTCTTGCAGCAGATCCGCATAAATATTTCTTTTTTGGTTTATCATTTATCATTATAGGTACGGGTTTCTTTAAACCCAACATATCGACGATGGTAGGCGAGCTGTATAAAAAAGGTGATGTTCGTCGTGATGGCGGCTTTTCCTTGTTTTATGCGGGAATAAATTTAGGCGCATTCTTAGGCGGATATATCTGTGTTGCGATCGGTAAAGGATATATGCTGACGTCAATTATTTCTGAGGGACATCGCTGGAATGTTGCTTTTGGTTTGGCGGCGGTAGGCATGTTGGTTAGTTTAGTGAATTTTCACTTTACCAAAAGGCATTTAGGACCAATTGGACTTCAACCTGGGGATCCTGAGGCCATAGTAAAGACGAAAGCATTACCGAAATGGGTAGAATATGCCGTATATATTGCCACGTTGATTTTTATCCCTATTATTCAGATCATGGTGTCAAAAACGCAGTATACAGACTATTTTATGTACACGATCGGCCCATTGACGCTGTTATATCTTTTTTATGAAATGTCTAAAGTGACTGCTGAAGAGCGGAATAAATTAATTGCCGCGCTGGTGTTTATCCTTTTCTCGATTATTTTTTGGGGTATATATGAGCAAAGTGGCGGTTCCTTAAGCATCTTTGCTGCTAAGCATTTGAATGATTCCTTATTGGGCGTTATGACGCTCGATCCAAATGGCGTTAACAATTCAGGTGGAGCATTATTTATTATTGCATTAGCACCTCTTTTTGGTCTTTTTTGGATTTGGCTGGGCAAACGTAAACTTGAGCCAAATACCATTATTAAGTTTGGTCTTGGCTTTGTTTTCTTGGGATTAGGTTATTATGTCCTATTTGCTACGCGTTTATTTGCTCACGATGGTATGACCTCATTGGATGTCTTTACTCTTGCACTGCTTGTGATTACCGTTGGGGAGCTTTGTCTATCACCAATTGGTCTTTCCATTATGACGAAATTGTCTCCAGCAAGATTACAAGGTATCATGATGGGCATGTGGTTCTTGGCAAGTGCTTACGGTCAATACGTAGCGGGCTTGATCGGTGCTAGTATGGCTGAAGCTAAGGAAGGAAGTTCATTGGCGGACAAACTGGTGACTTATACGGAGAGTTATAAACAATTAGGCTTATATTCTTTGATTGCTGGTGTGGTGCTTATAGCCTTATCTCCTGTTGTACGTAAATTGATGGGGAATGTAAAGTAAAGTGCGCAACTTTGAAACATTAAAGTTATTGATATAAAAAAAGCTTGATTATTAAATCAAGCTTTTTTTATATTAATAAATCCATTTGAATTTATAATCTTTTTCTGGAACCTTCATCCGATCAGCCAGTCTAGCCAAACGATCTGGTAGTTTTAGTAGATAATCTCTCGCTTTCTCACCTTTATCATTCAGGCCAGTAACTTGATCTATTTTCCATTCACTGTTCAGCTCTTTCAAGATATCGACGTAGTCCAAAGCAGTATATACTCCCAATCGTTGGGCAGCGTCTGAGAAATGTGCAAATGCTTCTCCTTGGGGTTCGCCTGCTTCTCTTAAGAACTGGGCTGGCATAACGATTTTTTTACGCATCATATCCTCAAATGCAATCATGACTTCACTCGGGTCCACGGTGATTGCTTTTGAAATAAAAGACATGTAGGCTTTAGCATGACGTGCCTCATCAGATGCGATGACCCCACACATTTTTGCCAAAAGTTTATCGCCGCTTTTTTTGGAAAGCCCAGATACACGACGATGGGAAACATTGGTCGCTAATTCCTGAAATGAAGTATAAATAAAATTCCGGTAAGGGTCTGCACCAGTACCAATATCAAAACCGTCTTGAATAAGATATTGTGTAGACATTTCAAATTGGCGCATGTCTATTCTACCCGACAAATAAAGGTATTTGTTCAATAGGTCACCGTGACGGTTTTCTTCAGCCGTCCAAGCGCGTACCCATTTCATCCATCCACCTTGCTCGTTTTTGTCAACGTCTTCTACCATGGTCAACCATGATTCGTACGTTGGAAGGGCCTCTTCGGTGATGGTGTCTCCAACCAATACTGCGACCAAATCATAAGAGAGCTCTTTTGCACTTTCCTGCAACTCTTTTACTTCCTCAAAAAAAGTGTCCCTAGAAGAATCTGGAAGAAAATCGGCAGGTTGCCACATCTCTTCAACAGGCTTCAGGTATTCGCTCATCTCATTGAGCATGAACGGTTCCAAATAGGTCATCACTTCTTTACGTGAGCCTTCCGGTAAATTTAGAGGTAATTCTTGCATATCATTACAAAGGTACTAAATAGCATCAATAAATTATAAAAGCTAATTATAATTGTTTAAAATGCCAAAAATTACTTTTTTGGCTGAGGATACCTTGGAAAACCGACATTGATAATGACATAAAAAACAGATTGACCGTCCTGTATTCGATAAAATACTATTAACTTTGTATAAATTATTTAGACGACGTTGGAAAAATTTAATATAGATAAAATACGAGCCGATTTTCCGATTCTTAAGAGAGAAGTAAATGGTAAACCATTGGTTTATTTGGATAATGGCGCGACAACACAGAAGCCGAGTTCTGTTATCAATTCGATTGTACATTATTATACAGATATGAATAGTAATGTGCATCGGGGCGTACATTATCTTAGTCAGATATCGACGGACGCTTTTGAGGTGACTCGAAAAAAAGTTCAGGCTTTCATCCATGCTGCTGAAGATAAGGAAATCATTATCACCAAAGGAACAACAGATGGAATTAATCTGATTGCCACTTGTTATGGCAGAGCTTTTATTCACGAAGGTGATGAGATTATTATTTCAGCGATGGAACACCATTCCAATATTGTGCCTTGGCAGATGCTCTGTGATGAAAAGGGCTGTAAAATTCGGGTCATTCCGATGAATGATAAAGGTGAGCTTGATATGGATGCCTACAGCAATTTGTTTAATGAGAAAACCAAATTAGTTGCTGTAACCTATGTTTCAAACTCCCTTGGGACAATCAATCCTGTGCGTGAGATGATTTCAATTGCTCATGGGCATGGTGCTGTTGTTTTAGTCGATGCTGCGCAGGCTGTTCAACATATACAGATTGATGTTCAAAAGCTGGATGTAGATTTTCTGGTATTTTCAGGACATAAAATGTACGGTCCTACAGGTGTAGGAGTGTTATATGGCAAAGAAGAGCTATTGAACGCGATGCCACCTTATCAAGGTGGTGGAGATATGATTAAAGAGGTTACTTTTGAAAAAACGACCTATAATGAATTACCTTTTAAATTTGAGGCCGGTACGCCTAATATTGAAGCCGGTATCTGTTTGAACGAGGCCATCGATTATATCAATTCAATAGGTCTGGAAAATATCGAGGCCTACGAACATGATTTGTTGCAATACGCTACGGAGAAGTTGGCTGAAATTCCGGGCATGCGGTTTATTGGAACGGCCGAGCAGAAATGTTCCGTTATTTCATTTGTAATTGATGGCACGCATCCGTACGACGTTGGTGTGATCTTGGATAAATTGGGGATCGCTGTACGTACAGGCCACCATTGTGCCCAACCTGTCATGGATAGGTTCGGTATTCCGGGAACTATTCGTGCTTCTTTAGCCGTATATAATACAAAAGAGGAAATAGATATTTTGGTCGCCGGTATCCAACGCGCGGTCAATATGTTGGTTTAATAAAAAATAGGTATGACCATTAATGAAATACAGGATGAATTAATTGAGGATTTTGCTTTCTTTACGGATTGGATGGAAAAATATGAGTACATCATCCAGCTGGGAAAAGAAGTGCCTCTAATTGATGAACAATACAAAACAGATGAATATATCATCAAAGGATGTCAGTCCAAAGTATGGCTTTTTCCGGAAATAAAGGATGGAAAAGTGTATTTTACGGCAGATAGCGATGCAATTATCACAAAAGGCTTGGTGAGTTTAATGGTCAAAGTACTATCTGGACATACCGCCAAGGAGATTGTTGATGCCGATTTATATTTTGTGGATAAAATAGGGCTGAAAGAACATTTGTCACCAACTCGGGCAAATGGCTTGCTATCCATGATTAAGCAAATGAAATTATACGCTCTGGCTTTGCAAGTGAAAGCATAAAAAGGGGATTATTCATCCCCTTTTTTCTTAATACTATTTTAAAAGCTGTTCCCCTCAGCTTGAGATTTATTTTGAAATTATCCAATGAGCTCCTGGATAATGATCTTTTTCATTCTCATGAGCGCTTCATTTGCCCCCGGTCGCTTTAGTAATGTTGCAATTTGTTCGGGTACGATCTGCCAGCTTACACCGAATTCGTCTTTGCACCAGCCACACATGCTCTCTTTGCCTTTCTTCGTGATCGTATTCCAGAAATAATCAATTTCCTGCTGATCTTTACATAGAATAGTGAGTGAAATGCCTTCGTTAAAAGTGAAATTTTGTGGAACTCCGCTATCCATTGCCATGAGTGTAAAATCCCGGACTAAAAATTGGGTATGTTGGATTGATCCGGTATATTCACCTTCTGTGTATTTCATGATCCCATTGCTTCGAAAATCATGAAATAATTCTGCATAAAATGCTAGTGCTTGTTCGCAATTTCCTTGTTGCTCTCCGCAATACATTAGCGTAGGTACAATTGCCTGTTGGTTGGTATCGCTCAGTTTACCGAGGTATAATTGCCAATTTACCCCAAACTTGTCGGCCAACCAGCCGTAGTAAGGGCTCCAAGGGTAGGAGTTTAAAGGCATTAAGGTGTTACCTTCCACAGCAAGTGAATTCCAGATACGATCAATTTCCTCTTTGCTTTCGCAAATGACCATAAATGATATGGATGGGTTGGGTTTGAATGTAGGACCTCCATTTATTCCAATAAATTTCACACCGCTTAGGACAGCTTCAACAACGATGGGAGAGTTGTTGCTAATATGGCTTCCAGGGAAGGTACCAGCGTAAAGATCAAAGGCTTCCTTCGCGTTTTGATCGAACCAAATGGATGGGATAATTGAATTATTCATCTTTTTTTGTTTTAGCGTTCACCTATTTGTATTTGTCGTTCAGGCCTTTTTTAGCGAGGACCAACGGTTTAATTTTTTCAATACGGGATTGTTTCGTTTTTTCTTGCTTGGCCTCATCGATGTACTCGATGTATTCTTTCTGTTTTCCTGGTGTTAAAGCCTGGAAACTTTCTGCGAAGGTCGGATCCGTCTGCAGTGCTTCCAATAATAGACCAGCAGGGGCCTTCATTGGAGATTTAGTTGGCTTGAGCTCTTTTCCCTCGTTAATGGTTTGGATGGATTCTTGGATATATGCGGCTATTTTTTCGGCATTCATATCCTTAACGTCTTCAAAGCGCCATTGTCGTAATGCTTTCGTTTTTCCTTCGGAGGCACTGATGAGATGTTTATCCCGATCGGTTAAGAATACACCATTATAAAACCAGAGGGAGAAGAAATTTTTAAAGCCGCCCCAACCAATAACATTTTTCCCTTTATGCGTATAGATATAGCTCCCCCATTTGAATTCCTTTTTTAAGGAAGTTTGCTGGATGATCTCTTGCATGAGTTCTTCAGCCTCCTGCCAGTTCCCTCGGCTTTGGTACCAATTGGGGCCTTGTTTGTCTTTAAGTTTATCAATATTAAAATTGACAATATCGGTAATTATTTGTGTTGGAATCGGTTGATCCAGAGGAATTTGTATTGCCCCTTTTGTGGTTTTAAAATTTTTGAGTTCTGTAATGAAGTGCTCGATAGCAGCAGGTCCTGGGTATAGGCCCAAATGGTTTTTGTTCATCGCAAAATGGATGATATTACCCTTGTATCTGAAAGTAGGCATTTGATAGGAGATCGTTTCATCTGCATCGGGAGGGACTAGGCCAGCGATAAGCTGTCTCACCTTGATCAGATATTCTTTTTTCTCCCCGTCAAATTGATTGATATATTCGTCTATTGTTGCGATGCTCGTTGTCATAATTTGTGCTATTCTTTGATTCTCGTATACTTATTTTCAATAAACTGTATCGTTTCGGACATAAGCTGATGGAGTATCTCTATATTGATGTCGCTTAATTTCTTGATGTATATGCAGGCTTTGCCTATTTTAAATTTCCCGAGCTGATCGACTAAATGTCGATGCTCATCGGCACCGGTAAATACATAAAGGGAGATTGCTGATTTTCGGGGGCTAAATGCGATCAAAGGAGCATAGCCTTCGTGCCCACTTACATAGGTGTAATGATAGTTTCCAAATCCGATGATCGTTGGTCCGTACATTCTAGCTGGCTCACCCGTTGTGGTTTCCATTAATTGTATCAGTGTTGCACTATCGATTTGTTTTTGTGGGTCGTCAACAGTTTTTATAAAGTCTTGGACAGATGCTTCGGTATATGCCGTTTTATTTTTTGCCATGTATAGTTGATGTCTTTTGACGGATATTCGGATAACCTCAATTGAATATAGTGTATTTGAAGTAATTCGATGAGTGGCTATTTTTAGAGAGAACTATTTTTGGAACATAAAATCGAAAGCCCCAGTTCTCAGATTGATACCATATTCTAGATAAGCTTTCATGCAAGCTAAAAAGTTGGCCCAACCTTCTGTTTGTCGCATCATCATTAAAATTCCATCTGCATCGTTGTTCATCTCGTGTTCTGTAATCTTTATGACGGTCGCGTTTTCTCCGAATGTGGATAGTGCGATTTCTACCAGTTGATTGGGAAGTCCCCCGCTCCAGTCAAAAGAGATATATGAATTGGGCCTGATGGTTTTTCCTGTCACGGGAAAACTGTCAGGAAATTCTGGAAATGTCCATTCTACCGTTTTATCTGTCTCTAGACGTCCAGTCGAAGATTTTATAAAATAGTGATTCATTTTATTGGGATCTACAATAGCCTCAAAAACTTCGTTGATTGGTTTCTGAATTTGGATGCTGGCTTTGGCGGTTAGTTTTTCCATATTAATTTAAAGTTTTAGACAAATATTCAATAAATACTGATAGCTTGTATCTGGTTACGTTAAAAATATTGAAAAAGATCTTTTTGTGACCATGGACCAATCTAATTGTCCAAATCACTGTTTATTTATTATAAGATGTATAGATTATATAAACACCTTATTGAAGAATAGGTTTTCATTTTGAGGACCCGGATCAATATTTCCCCTAAAATGAACGAATTGTACACTTGTAAAATGTAGTTTTGGCGTATTTTTGACTATAGTTAAAATTGATCCTGCATTCCTTCCGTTAGGTCTCGAGGAACTATAATCCAATAAATTTAGAAAAGGTATCCGTCTGAAATCTTTCAGGTGGTATTTGCTGTCTTCATAAAACCAACGTTATGTTTAAAATCAAGTGTTTTTTTCTTTTTATGGTTTCTTCGGGCGTTTTTTTTTCGAGCGCACAGACTAAAAATGTAAATGAAGGCAATGAGGCTCCAAATATGTTTAATGATGCGACAACACGTGATAAAAATGCGATTGTTGAAGCAGAAACCGGTTGGTGGAAACGTGCCGCATTAACTCGTGAACAACGCTTGGAGAAATGGAAGGCCGCCTCATTTGGTATGTTTGTTCATTGGGGCGTTTATTCCCAATATGGAAATATTTGGAAAGGGAAGGCGGGCGGGGGCTATGCGGAGCATCTGATGCGTGTGATGAAAATCCCACGTAGTGAGTATCTTGATTCAGCACGTCGATTTAATCCCCTAAAGTTTAATGCGGAGGAATGGGTATTGTTGGCAAAAAATGCAGGGATGAAATATTTTATTATTACGGCTAAGCACCATGATGGCTTTGCGATGTATCCTTCTGCATTTTCAAGTGACTACTCATTGTCAAGCACTACATTTAAAAGGGACCCGTTGGCGGAATTAGCAGCTGCCTGCCATAGACATGGACTCTTGTTTGGCTTCTATTATTCGCATGCTTTTGACTGGGAGCATCCGGATGCTCCCGGTAATGACTGGGATTACCGTAATCCAGGCGGGGATAAATTGTTGGGTGGCACAAATTGGTTTGACAAACATCCTGAATGGTTGACAAAGGCTCGGCATTACGTAGATCAAAAGGCGATTCCTCAGATTGAGGAACTTATTCAGCGCTATCATCCGGATTTGTTATGGTTTGACACACCGCATAAGTTGCCGCTGTCTGAAAACCTGCGAATTTTAAAGGCTATTCGAACAGCTGATCCGAATATTATTGTCAATGGTCGATTGGCACGTACCGAGGAAAAGAATTACGGCGATTACCTGAATACGGCAGATCGACCTGAGGAATATTATCCAGTTGCTTCTGGCGCTAATTGGGAGGCCATACCAACTACCAATGAATCCTACGGTTATTCGTCGACTGATAAGAGCCATAAACCGACAGCGCATTTTATCAAACTCTTGGCGAAGGCTAAGGCCATGGGTGGGAATATTCTAATGAATATTGGACCCAAGGGCGACGGAAGCATCGACAGCGCTGATGTCGCTATTTTAAAGGGATTAGGTCGGTGGATGCGGGGGAATAGTGAAAGTGTCATTGATGTTGCACCATCTCGCTTGCCTCGTCAGCCTTGGGGAGTCATTACTCAGCGTAAAAATACCCTGTATTTACACGTGTTTGAGCGCCCTCAACGGAATGATCTGATTGTCGGCGGATTGATTGCTCAGGTTAATTCGGTTTCGTTATTGTCGGGAGAAACTATCGGAAAATATAGGTCCGACAAAGATGGACTGCATATTCCTATAGATCAAATTGCTTCTGAGGATGATGACCTGGTCGTAGTGGTGCAATTGAAGGATAGCATAGCTAATCCAATAAATCCTACTTTAATGTATGTGGATCATAATGTCAATAAAAATCGGCTACTGACTTTTTATGCAAAACAGATCGGGAATCCGATGAAGTTTGGGGACGGTAAAAAGAATCGCTATTATGTGACGGGTTGGACTAGGTTAAGTCAAGGGTTAAGATGGGATACCCATGTGTTAAATGGCGGACGCTTCAAGGTGGCTATACGGTATGTGAAAGATGTTGTAGGTACAGGAGGGAACCTGGGCTTGAATTTAGGGGGGAAGAATATTGATTTTACAATAGATCCGTCTTCTTCCGTCGGTTTGCGTGAACATCAGCTTGAATTGGGTACGGTGGCATTGCCAAAGGGCAAGCAAGTAATTGAATTACGTGCCCATACTATAGCGGGAGCAGAAATGGTGAAGTTTTTGGAAGTCATATTGCTTCCGGAATAATTTGTATTGGTGAGCATCCGTCGATCCTTTGTTTAAATCCATCTGGGGTTAATAACAAAAAAAGCTAATCACAAGATTAGCTTTTTTTGTATCGACTAATACGAAATTCGAATCTTTTAAAACACTGTATAAATTCTCATTCGCTATGGACTAATGCGGTGCCTGATTTAATGATTAAATTCAACTTTCTTGACAACTTTCAAATACTGTGAACAACAATACTTTTACTAGTTCAAACACTGCCTTTGCTATTTTATGGTTTTAGTTTTGCTATCATTGTGGCAAGTTTGATGAAAATTAAACGAGACAACATGAAAAAAATCATCCTTGTATTTCTACACTTCGTCATTACGCTATCCGTTGCAAAGGCACAAAATGGCATTAATTTTCATCACTCGTATGCTGCTGGCGGAAGATTAGCCATGTTTGTTGATAGTGGAGCCAGAAATGTTTATTATGGAAATATATTTCCAAATCAACCGCAGACCTCCTTTAATTATTTACAAGGAATTAACAATATAGGTGTCCAAATCTATTTTAGAAAAACAGAACGTGTACAGGATTATCGGTATACAATCTTAGCGGATAACAAACCTATAGCGGTAAACAAGTTGATCGACACTGCACGGCTGAAAAATGTCGATCGAGGGGAGGAGGAAATACGACGCTCTGCCGAGCTGGGGACCTTCTCTATAAAAGATAAAATCATTACAATACTCACCTATGACATCCAAAGACCGCAAGACGTTTACAAAAATGTGTTTTACGGGAGACCTATTCCGAAAGCGAAAATTAAAACTTTTGCAAAACGCTTCGCTACTAAAAATGGTGTTGATTACAGCTATGTAAAAGATCCGAAAGAAAGGACAAGCATTACTTTTACCAACAACGACAATGAATTAACGATAGTAAAAGACAGATCGGATATCGATTATCTCTATTATACCTCCATAAAAGATAAACAAACAAATAAGATAATCTTCGAATCAGCAGCTTGGCAATACGGGGGCTACCTTGATGAATCATATAAACTTTCACCTTATATAAAGATTGATAAAAGCATTTTCAAAAAATCGGGAGATTATGAAATTATCATTCAGCCATTGATCAAATGGGATAGGTACGCTGGTTCCAGTATTTCATCGGGAGAGATAGAAAAATATATGACCCGGCATACGCTTTCCATAACTATAGATGAAGAGAGCTACAGCAAATTAGAGCTCTTTACTTATGCGGCTTTTGTAACATTTTCCATTGGATCAGTGTTTCTTGTTGTCCTTTATCTCAGCAAAAGGAGAAACAAAAAAAAGCTGGTAGAAAAAGAGCAGGAAGGAAGCATGATAAAGCTACAACTTAACTCCATTCGTTCCCAATTAAATCCGCATTTTTTGTTTAATGCACTTTCTGGTATCCAAAATCTGATCAACAAGAATGAAATAGACAGTGCGAATAAATACCTTTCCAAATTTGCTCGTTTAACGCGTAGTGTGCTTAAAGATAAGGAGCGGATTAGTTTATTGCAAGAAAAATCCCTATTGGATGATTACTTGCAAATGGAGCAATTGCGATTTGGCTTTCAGTACACCATCAATCATTCTGAAGACTTAGATTTAGCAAACATAGAAATACCAAGCATGTTACTGCAGCCCTTTGTAGAAAATGCGGTGAAACATGGGATGATGCAAAAAACTACTGCTGGCAAAATTATGATTGAATTTATAAAGCAGGCAGATAACTTGGTCTTAACCGTTGCCGATAATGGAAATGGATTTGACACGGAAAAAAAGTACAATGGTTTAGGCCTTCAATTAAGTGACAGTAGAGTAGCACTTTTAAATAAAGTTTATAAAGAAAATCGTTTTATCTTAGTTATAGAATCAACCACTAATGGCACTAAAATATGTTTAACATTAACGGATTGGCTATAATATGATGAGAGCAGTTTTAATAGACGACGAAATTTCCAACTTAGAAAACCTACAGGCTTTGCTAGAAAAGCACTGCCCGCAGGTAACTGTAGTTGCAATAGCACAAAGCGTGGGAGATGCTGTTGATGTTATTGGAAAGTATTTGCCTAATTTAGTGTTTCTCGATATTCAAATGGGCGAGAAGACAGGTTTTGATGTGTTAAGGCAGCTGCCATGGCGTGATTTTGAAGTCGTTTTTGTTACCGCTTACGACCAATATGGAATACAAGCTGTAAAATTTGCGGCATTAGATTATCTTTTAAAACCTTTAGATATTGAAGAATTAATGGATTCGGTAAATAAAGCCGAATTTAAACTGGCTACGCAGAAACAAAATTCACAGCTCGAATTTTTACTACAGCAACTAAAAAAAGCAGAAACGAACATCAGCAAGATTGCCCTACAGATGCAAAGTGAAATAAGGTATGTTACTTTATCCGAAATCATACGTTGTGAAGCAGATAATACTTACACGCACTTTATTCTTGCGAATGGTGAAAAAATTTTGGTTTCTAAATCGCTTAAAGAATATGCGGATCTACTGCATCCCAGCGGATTTGTAAGAACACATCAAAGCCATCTGGTAAATCCAAAATACGTGAAAAGCTGGTTAAAAGAAGACGGTGGTATTTTACTCTTAATGTCTGGTGAAAAAATACCCATTTCTAAGCCCAATAGAGACACGGTGAAACAAGCCTTACAGCAGCTATAATCTGGTTTATTGTGATCCATGCCGCTTTATAATCTGATCTACATGATTTAGTCTGGAGCTATCTCATTATCAGATAGCTCTTAAAGTAAAATACCGTAGAAATATCTTTCATAATCCATTCGCATTTTATTAAATTACATTATTAAATATTAACCCCTATCGAAGGATTGTCATGGGTCGAACCGCTAAAAGATCATCT
The DNA here is from genome assembly GCF_001899705.1 of Sphingobacterium sp. 40-24. NCBI lineage: Bacteria > Pseudomonadati > Bacteroidota > Sphingobacteriia > Sphingobacteriales > Sphingobacteriaceae > Sphingobacterium > Sphingobacterium sp. 40-24. Next base: position 45,453 of record NZ_MKWH01000064.1, read on the forward strand.
CTTATTTTATACGTCCTTATCATTTTGTTTTCGCAATGTGCCATTGCGCAACAGACGTTCTCTTATGGAAGTTTTGGCAAGCTGAGCATGTACGCCCCGAAAGGTAAACCAAATGCCTTGGTTTTATTTGTTTCTGGAGATGGGGGGCGCTCGTTGCGGGTATCGACGCTAAGCACTATGCTGCCTCAATGGCACGATCAAAAAAAGATTGTTATTATCCTGCTGAAGATTTCGAGCAGCTCAGCATGGCACTCCAAAAGAAATATAAGTTTGAAAGCTATCAGAAACCCATATTGGTAGGCTACTCCTATGGGGCAACGCTGGTCTATGGCTTGATTGCCCAAGCTCCGGCAGGGACTTTTCGTGGTGGGATTGCCTTAGGCTTCTGTCCAGATATCACTATTGCCAAACCACTCTGTAAGGGCAGTGGATTATCTTCCCATATCTTAAAGCCTGGAAAAAGTTATTACCTGGATCGTAGCGAAAAATTGGCTGCTCCGTTTTGGGTAATTAATGGTGTAAAAGATCAGACCTGTCCCTTTAATGCTACGGCAGATTTCCTTAAAGGGATAGAAAATGTCCAATTGGTCAGCCTGCCCAAAGTAGGGCATGGATTCTCCATTGCCGATAATTGGCTGCCTCATTTCGGGAAGGCTTTTCAAAAGTTGCTGATGGTGGGCCAGCCTAGCCAAAATGTGGGCGTACTCAAAACGGATATGCCCATTGAGATACTGGAACCCAAAAGCGCTACAAGGGAATTGATGTTTATGATTTCTGGCGACGGTGGTTGGACCAGTTTCGACAGGGAGTTGGCCAGTACTTTTGCGGCGAAGGGGATCAAAGTAATTGGCTTGGATGCACAGAAATATTTTTGGAATGCAAAGACACCAGAACAGACGACAAAGGAAGTGTCCGAGATCTTGGCCTATTTTCAGGAAAGGGAGCCCAATACCACTTTTTCGATCATGGGTTATTCTTTTGGGGCTTGTGTGATACCTTTTATCGCCAACCGTCTGCCCGAGAAGTTGAGAAAAGCGACCAATGGAATGGTCTTGTTATCGCCAGATGATCGGGCTGATTTTGAGATCCATGTGGCGGATATGCTTAGTTTAGGTGATCGCAGCGAACCTTACGATGTAGTAGCGGAGCTGAAGAAAGTAAGTCTGCGTAAACTGTGTATTTTTGGTTTCGGGGAAGATAGCGAGATTGTAGCAAAGTTTAGAAATACTGGAGCACCTGTAGAAATCTTGCCTGGAGGGCACCACTTTGATAACGATTATGAAGCCATTGTGGGAAAGGTGATCAGCTCCATAGCGATCAAATAATCAAGTTTAATCGCTGACCGATGTATTGTGGTATCTTGGGGTGACAATATTGATTCGATTTCTGTTACATGGGCCTTTCAAAGACCGTTCCTATCGACACTTCCTTCAAATCCTGATATTCCTAAACAAAAAAAGCTAATCTTACGATTAGCTTTTCTTTTTGTGATCCCGCTGGGATTCGAACCCAGGACCCATACATTAAAAGTGTATTGCTCTACCAGCTGAGCTACGGAATCCTTTCTGTTTTTGAAAGTGATGCAAAGGTAGAAAAATAAGTTATTTTTGCAAAATGTTTTTGTCTTTTTTGTTGATAAAAACTGTAACTATTTAAAAATTACTGAATTATTTTTTGTTTAAAAGGCCTTTTAAAACACTTGGGGATAGGAAGGGTTAGTATAGCGGAGGTTTTTTGGAGCAAGGAAGCGTATTTTTAAGCTAGAATGGTCATAAAAAAAGTCAGCTAATTGCTGACTTTTTTTATGCTGTAGGGGTTGTATGGATAACATTATTCAGTTACCACACCCATTTTGCTAAACTTATCAATTCTTTCAGTAACTAATGTATCGCTATCTTTAGCCGTCAATTCGGCAAGATCTTTCAACAACTGGCTTTTTAGATTAGCGGCTGCTGCCGCAGGATCCTGGTGAGCACCACCTAGCGGTTCAGGGATAATACCATCAATCAATCCGTTGCCCAACATGTCTTCTGAAGTCAATTTTAATGCCTCAGCGGCTTTTTCTTTGTGATCCCAGCTTCTCCATAGGATGGAAGAACAAGATTCAGGTGATATGACCGAATACCAGGTATGTTCCATCATGTAAACTCTATTTCCAACACCAATACCCAAAGCTCCACCTGAAGCTCCTTCACCAATAACAACGCAGATGATCGGAACTTTCAAGACAGCCATTTCCATGAGGTTGCGCGCAATCGCTTCACCCTGTCCGCGTTCCTCAGCTTCAAGTCCTGGATAAGCACCCATCGTATCAATTAGAGTGATCACAGGCTTATTGAACTTTTCCGCCATTTTCATTAAACGTAATGCCTTTCGGTAGCCTTCAGGATTGGCCATTCCAAAATTGTGATATTGACGCTCTTTGGTGTTTTTACCTTTTTGATGACCGATGATCATAACGGCATTACCATCAATAGAAGCCATACCACCGACGATCGCTTTATCATCCTTAACGGTTCTATCACCATGCAACTCGATAAATTCGTCGCAGATAGCTTCTATATAATCATAAGTCTGAGGGCGATCCGGATGGCGCGACATTTGAACGTTCTGCCAGCCTGTTAAATTGCCGTATATTTCTTTTTCAGTAGAAGCAAGCTTTTCTTCAAGCTCACGAACGGTTGCGCTCATGTCAACTTGAGTTTTTTCGGCAACTTGAGTTACCTTTTCAATTTGCAATTGCAAGTCTGCAATTGGCTTTTCAAAATCAAACGTGGTTTTCATATATCTATTTTATGAAAATATTCAGAGGGCTAATTTAGCGCATTTTTTCTGAAATTAAAATTAGGGAGGATAATATCATTGGAATTCCTTTGTTACATTTGCGTTATAATCGTACTGGTGGCTTAGTTTTTGATTGTAGGCCTGTGAAAAATGTTGACTTATGCTGAAAAAATATTTTTACTTTCTTTTATTACTGATCTTACCTACACTTGTTCGGTCAGAAAGTTATCCTGAGGTTTTATTTGACAATAGTGTAATCAACGGGAGTTATGCGAAGAGTATCGCTCATTATACCGGTGAATCATGGATCCAAAATGTGAGCTATAGCCTTCCGGTTTCCGATAGTTTGTTTTTTACGCCAGGCAATTCGCTTTCTTTGCGGTACGTTTCTTCTCCTAATGGTAAGTGGGAGGCAAGTATTTTAAACGACAAACAGAAATTTCCCTATTTAATTGCCAAGGATGATCATCTAACTTTTAAGCTTTTTATTCAAAGCAATACTGAAAAGGGACAATTGCCAAAAGTTACCTTACAACAAAACGACACGAAGACAAATGCTGTGGATATCGCAAATTATATCGATGATTTTGCTTATGATACCTGGCTTAATGTGTCCATTCCAGTCAATAAATTTGGAGGAATTTCACTAGGGAAGTCTGTTTCGGCTTTAATTCTGGAACAAAACGGAACTGCCCTGCAGACAAATCAATTATTTATCGATCAAATTGAGTTTTTGCCCAAAAACTATCCAAAGGTAAGACTTTCATCAGCAGCTATCTTATCGAAGATCAGTTCCGTAGATAAACAAGTTGAGCTGGTTTGGCAATTGCCGCTGACACCAAGTATCCGCTATGTGAAAATCTACCGTTCGGAAGATAAACTCAATTTTCAGCCGATAGCAATTTTACCCATCTATGTACAGAAGTCGCTGGATAGGGTTAATGAATATAATAAATCTTATTATTACAAAATCGCTTGGGTAGATTATAATTATGTTGAATCTCCATTTTCTGAGGTTAGGGAGGTACAAACAAAAAAGGGGACGGATAAAGAGATGTTGAATTTTATCCGAAATGCTCATGTGAATTATTTTATAGACAACTATGATGTGAATAGTGGTATGTTTCTACCTGACCGAGGTAATAGACAAGCTATTGTATCAACAAATGAAACCGGCTATGCGATCTTGGGTTTGCTTGTGGCAGGAGAGAACAATTTGATCTCGCGACAAGCTCTTTTGGTCAGGTTAACACGGATTGTGAAATTTTTGAGCAGTGCACAACAACATCAAGGGGTCTTTACAGCGCTTTACGATGGCCGCTCAGGGGTACCTTATTATCGCGATTCAGTTCCAACGTACGATTTGCGCGGTACCTCCCATATTATGGAATCGCTTTTGATCGCCCGACAATATTTTTCTAAAGAGGATCCTGAGGAACAGGCCTTGAGGAATACTATTACGAAGCTCTGGGAGCGCATAAACTGGAACTATTTTACGGATGCACAGCATCCTGATGTACTTTGGAATAAGTGGTCTCCAGTAGACAGTACAGCTAGATCGAGGCCTTTGGGGGGATTTAACGAGAGTCTGGGGACCTACTTGCTGGCGATGTCTTCACCTACCCATCCTTTAGCGATTTCAGCTTATATCAATGGATTTGCAACCAAACATAAAGGTCACGAATTGTATTTTGGGGATGACACCAATGATTTGGCTCCTGAACTCAAAATGAAATTAGATGATTCTTTAGCGCGTTCAATAAGTGCAAACCCTTTAATTGGCGACGACGGAAATACCGGAGTTTCGATCTACTCCGACGATAAAGTTATTTTTGCCAAGAATATTGCCGGCGGCAGTTTAAATGAATCATTGATGTCTGTTTATCGTCCCTTTTTGATTATGGATCCAAAAGGAAAAGTGGATGATTTTGTCGATTACAAGAAATATTTGTCGAATTATATTCTGGCCTATAAACGGAGAGATAATGAGATGAGCATAGGGACACGATTTACAGATATTTGGGGAGTGGAAAATGTGGAGGATACCTATCAGGGGTATTTGGTGAATCCTGCGATATCTATTGCAGCTTACCCCTTTGAAAAGGAGATCGGTCTAAAAGCATTACGTAAGTTTTACGAAGAATACGCCGATGTGTTGTTTACCCAATATGGTTTCAGAAGCTGGATTGATATTAAAAACAACGATGTTTCTGAAAGCTATCGTGCGAGGAATCAGGCAACGATTGCCGTAATGATTGAGAATGCAAATTCAGGCATGATTTGGAAATTGTATGAGAATATTCCTGAGGTAAAAAAGACTTTAGAAAAAGTATATACCAAGAAATAGATTTGTTACGTTAGATATGGCGAAGAAGGGATGTCATATTGGACTTTTTTCGCTATATTTACTTGCTTAAATCGATATTAAATACGTTAGAACGACATGCTTAGAAAAATTAATTTGGGGATTTTAACCTTATGTGCAAGTTTATCGTTATTTTCCTGTAAACAACAAGCTATTGTAGTCAATCCAGGTGCTGTTGTAACAAAAGATGGAACTGATGATGGTTTGAAAAATGTGAAGAAGGATTTTAATGATGCGAAAAGAACTGATGAGGGGATTAAGTTTAGTATATCGTCTGATTTATTGTTTCCAACAAACTCTTCTTACCTATCTGAGAAGGCAAAAACTGAAGTTAGTAAATTGGCGTTGATCTTGAAAGAAAGTAATAATAAGATCAAAGTTGATGGGTATACGGATGCTACGGGTACTGTTGAGTATAATCAGTGGCTTTCCGATAAAAGAGCGGCTTCTGTTAAGAAGTTCTTAGTAGATTCAGGTGTTGCTGAATCACGCATCACAGCAAAAGGTTTCGGTCAGTCAAATCCAGTTGGTGATAATAAAACTCCGGAAGGACGTCAAAAAAATAGAAGAGTGGAAGTTACTATTTTAGATAAAAAATAGTTTATCAGACCAATTCTTAATATAAAAAAAGCGTGATATTTAAGATATCCCGCTTTTTTTATGTGGTTATATCGCGGTTTTAAACCGCGGTGTCTTTTCTCCCGAAACAAGGTATTTTAAATAGGAGACATCGAATGAGGACTGTTTTGTGGGATTGTTTTCGATAAAATCTGAGCTTAGGGGAAGTAGCGTTGAAAAAGATGAATGTAGAAGAAGAAGATCATAGACAGAAGCCAATTTTTCGGGAAGCCATGTGGTTTTGGTTTGTGTTAGGTTGGATAAGTTTTGGTGGAACAACTGGTCATGTGACCATCATGCACGATTTTTTGGTCGAAAAGAAAAGATGGGTAAGCAACAGGAAGTTTTTTCAGGCACTCAATGCCTGTATGTTGTTGCCAGGACCTGAGGCGCACCAATTGACCATCTATTTAGGATGGAAGCTGCATGGCTTAAAAGGAGGTGTGTTGGCCGGACTATTTTTTATTGTTCCTTCACTTCTCATTATATTTGGACTCAGTGCACTATATGCACACTATGGTAACTCCGCATTGCTTATTGCTTTATTTTCGGGTTTAAAACCTGCCGTTCTAGCGATCATTATATTTGCAACCTTTCGAGTGGGGCAGAAATCTCTTGTCAGCATATGGCATTATTTGGTCGCATTGGCTGCCTTTCTGCTATCGTATTTTGCTGGGGTTCCAATGCCCTGGATTATTGTGGGCGTGATCGCTTTCGGTGTACTATGCTATGCAATCTTGTCAAAAACTTCCAAAATAAATGCCCATCATGAAAAAGAAGATAAGCAGCTCGAATCAGTTTATTATATCAATACGCTCGAAAAACTACCCCCTATATCTTACCGTCGTATTTCTCTTCAGGTTCTGCTGTTTTTCTTACTATGGTTGATTCCGCTGTCCATTTTACTGTTTTTTACTATCGATACGGAATTTTGGAAGACACTTTCCTTTTTGTTTACAAAGTCTGCTTATTTGACGATTGGAGGTTCTTATACAGTCATTCCCTATGTTGCGGCCCTAGTGACAGAGAAATTGTTTTGGCTTTCCAAGAGCCAGATGATAGATGGATTTGCGCTTGCAGAGACAACCCCGGGGCCTTTAGTGGTCGTTTTGGCCTATGTTGGTTTCATGGCCGGCTTCAATCATTTCCATCAGTCCCATTCTATGGCAGCACTAGGTTTGATCGCTACAGCATATTTTACCTTTTTGCCAAACTTTGCCCTGATTTTTGTTGGGGCACCACTGATCGAACGGACCCAAAAAAATGCATGTATACAATTTATTCTGTCTTTAGTAACAGCATCGGTCGTTGGTGTAATCGTTAATTTAGCCTGTTATTTAGGGCTAGGAATTCTATTTCCAGGTGGGGTTAGTTCTTGGTATGCCATTGAGCCGATGGCTTTGGTATGGGTGCTATTTTCACTTTTTCTTTTATTCAACTATAAAATAGGCATGTTGAAACTTATACTGTTAAGTTTGGCCTATGGCTTTCTCTTATTTTTATGGCGATAAAATAAAAATGTCCATCGACTGATGAGCTTCGCGAGCAAATTTATAAAAGATTGAAGGGGGGAGTGAATTTGATAGGGTTATTCTAGGTTACAGACGCATATAAACAAGAAAAGCCCATCGTTAGATGAGCTTTCTTGTACCTAGGGCGGGAATCGAACCCGCACTCCCTTAACGGGAACAGGATTTTAAGTCCTGCGTGTCTACCAGTTCCACCACCTAGGCAG
>NZ_MKWH01000065.1:0-42292 GCF_001899705.1 Sphingobacterium sp. 40-24
AAAACGTGTTTTTTTCATTTTATTACTTAAATCTAAACATTTATGTCCAGTTTTAAGCTGTTTGATTTTTTGGGACACTTACAGACTTGCTTGCTTGTTTTTGACGAAGATTTCTTTGCTGAAATTAAGACTATTGATCTGTTGTACCGTGGTCGGTTTGAAAAGGGCAATGAGCTAGCTGAGTTTGATAGTTCTGGACGATCATTGTACTATATAAGTTTTTATAGCGGATTAGAATTAAAGGTATTTGCAAGAGCACTAGAAGTTGAGTTATAGAATAACTTTCCTAAATACCCCCCAATTTAAGAAGCAGTAAATGTGCAGTAAATTTTCTCAAATTCGATAGTCTTGTTTTCCGAAGGCTATTTAAAACCAATTGGAAAATCATTTGACAAAAAGAAATTTCCACACCTTTTCACATTCCACTTAGTAACTGAATTCATCTGCAAGTTTTTTGATAGTTTATATACGACACTTGCCTGCTGTTTAGTAATATTCGTAATAATTGCTTTGAAAATATTGCGCCCTCCTTAGAGCGAAATTATCCGCAATGAGTTGATTTATGTCGTCTATTATTGCGTTAAGCCGTTTGATTTGATTTAATTTCCGCTGAGGTTTAATTCCCCCATTATTCGCTGTTTCATCAGTTACAAGCTGCCGTAGGCCCTGAATATACAGCTGTTTTTGTTTGTTGATAGCATATGTTTTCCGAGGCCCGATCTTATCTTTTGGCATTAGGTAAATTGAATATTCTACTTCCGCGAGTAGTCTTTTGTGCTGATGTCCAAAGTACGAACCTCCTTTTTCAATTAATGCAAATAATTCATTTATTTTTGAAAATAGCTGAAATAATCTTTTGCGCTGTGTAGTATATTTCTGCTCACCATTTACCTGCATTAAGAAGTAGGAATAGAGCATACAATAATTATCCTGTCCAGCCTCGCTGGTGAACTCCACATCGTGTTGGAGTTGATAGCTCAATGTAGGATCAAATGCCTCTTCAAATAGAAATTCAGCATGATTACTTAAAATATTGTCAAAATCCTCCCGACTGTAAACCAGCGAGTCATTCGTTTGAAAATGCAGTACGATTAATGAATCTGTTGACCGTGATATTGCAGCAGCTTTTGCCAAGGTTCCGTTTTTATATCCCAATAGTAGTAATATAATAATACAGATCTGAGGTATTTTTACAACTAGCTTCATAATATGGCTTTAATGGTTTTGAATTTACAAAACAGGAGGTAAGAAGGCAAAATATATAACTCATTAACAAATCCTACTTCCAGCCATCATCATTGTCATTCTTAGCTCTTGTAAAAAAGATGAAAAGATAGCCATTGATAACCTGATCGGTAAATGGACCGTGGCAAATGATGATCCTAGAATGGCCGTTGATGGTTCCGTTACCTACAAATTCAATTCAGATATGACCTGTGTTAAAAATATCTATGATGCGCTTTCAAATCGAGATACGACTATTTCTAGGACCTATGTATTGAGCAATGATAAGACTTTGGTGACGCTCTACGTTGAGCGCAAGATATATACAGAACAGTATCTTATAAAAAAATTGAATACGAAGGAAATGAAGTGGGAAAATGCTTCCCCAAATGACGGTAACGAGAATAAGAGGTTAATTCGATCTAGCGATCAATAGGTTTCAATAACTTTTAATTTACCCACTAGATTTTGGTTAACAATTCTGATGATATAAATGTCATCCAATATGAACCAACCCTGATAAAATTCGTCGGATCGATTTTAACGCTGATAGCAAATGGGAAAGAATTGCTTTTTGGTGACCAAGCGCAATATCCAGTAGACCAGATAAAGATTTATAAGATAATGATGAATGACATGGGTGTGCCTCTGAAATATTCCATCAATAAGGAAGGGAAATTTATTACGATTATTTTGGATAAAGTTGAATCCGGTACATTCTACATACAACTTAACTCCAAGGCCTTAGACAAAATTAACTATACTTCAAAAATTGATCAAAAGTCGCCGTGTAAGAATTATAAACTAATAAATATAAAACAAAATAACCTTTCTGGAAGCTATGATGGAAAAAATCAAGTTTGGATATTAAAAAAATAATAACATACCTGTCGAAAACAAATTTGATCTAACGGAAAGCATCTGCCAATTATATAACGCTATACATTCATTACTTTTAAGAGATAAAGATGTTTTATCAACTCGTCGAAATTTATGGAGTCCAATATTTTTTAATATTCTAGCTGAGATTTAACATCGGGATCTTTCCTTTTTAATTTCCTGAATATGTATTAGTGAATAGAAAGACTACAGAAGACGGCTGACAGCCTGTTCAATACTGAACGGCTAGTGTTCAATAACGGTCAGTATTAAAAAAGGAATTCAGTCATAGTGTGTTGGCAAATAGCGTATTATATTTATTGGCAAACTATTTGGAATCCCCATACATGTATCAAATAAATAAAAGATAGTAAAACCTATTTCCAATATGTTCGAAAAAACTTCTAAATATGTATTGATTATCCTATTCAGTTTATCATTTATGCTTACCTATGGGCAGCGTAATCAAATTATGGATAAGCCAAAAGTTGATGAGCGTATCGAGATTCTAAGTATTGTATTTAGACTTGCCGGCAATCAAGAGTATAGCTCAACTATTTTTAAGCGCTATGTTGATCGGGTCAATCAACACTACGGTCCTTTTAAAGAACACGAATTGATCACCTTTGTCAATAAGATTAAAAATGAAAATGGCATAGGTTACGATGCCGTGATGAGTATGGCTATACATCTAGATGATAAATTTAATATTAAGCAAAAAAATATCGACGAAACCCTGGACAAAAGGTGGAGTAGAGCTAATGCTCTTCAATTCGCAACACTGTTAAAGAAGTTTTACAAAGACAGTAATAGTAAAGGATTTTTTCAGGATAACCAGGCACTGTACAATGAGGTACAAAAGCGTTTTCTTCCAATTTATGAACATATTGAATTGGACTGGTATCCTAAATTCTATGGTAAGAAACCATCCGAAAAGTTTTTGATTGTGAATGGTTTGGGGAATGGTGGCGGTAACTATGGGGTAGCTATTAAAAATCCACAGGGTCATAAGGAAGTCTATGCTATTATGGGCACATGGAATATGGATAGTCTTGGCATGGCGCAATTTCCGTTACAGAGCTATTTCCCTACATTACTTCACGAGTTTAACCACTCCTTCGTTAATTATTTACTAGAAAAAGACACGACAATTTTTAGAGACAGCGGTGTAAAATTATATAGCATCGTGAAGGAGAAAATGAACGGGCAGGCCTATGGTAGCTGGCAAACGATGTTGAACGAGGCATTGGTTCGAGCTGCGGTTATCAAATATCAAAAAGATCATAATTTCAGCTCCGAAGAAATCTCAAAAGAAACCAATGAACAGCTAGATAGGGGATTTCTTTGGATTGAAAAACTTGTTGATGAACTTGAAAACTTTGACCGTCAACGAAACAGATATCCTAGTTTAGAGAGCTATATGCCTGTACTTGCCAAGGCATATCAATCATATGCTACAGATATTTCTTCTTTAGATAAGACCTTTGAAGAAAAAAGACCAAAAATCATATCTTTTGAGGGAATTCAGGATGGACAAATGAATGTCAGCAGTACATTAGGGGAGCTGAAGATAAATTTTGACAAGCCGCTATTAGGACAGGGACGGTCATTTAGGGGAATCTCCAAAGAAAGTTTTCCGGTGATAAAAGGACAACGCTATTCCCCAGATAAGAAGTCTGTTATCATTGATTGGGAATTGGAACCGAACAAGACCTATGAAATTATCATGACAGGAAAAGCATTCCGGACTGCAGATGGGATACCGATGAAAGACCATTATCTAAAATTTAGCACAAAGTAATTGATTTTGAACATGCTCTAAACATATTGTGTGTTTAATTTGTTTAACATACCCGAAATACAAAAAAATGAAAATCCCATTCCTCGTTTAGCATGGCGTGGTCATCCGATCACCCTTTTGCGTTATGCAGTATGACTAGGACGTGCTGGAACATGGCTTTGTCGTTAATTAGTTTTAAAAATCGGCAATAATGATTTTTTTCATTCCCATCATTTTTTTGAATGCGCCGGGTCTTTTGTTGAGTTCCTCCCAATTTTCAGGACAAACCTGCCAACTTAATCCATATTTGTCTTTCAGCCACCCACAAACGCTCTCCTGTCCTCCATCCGATGTGAGTGCTTCCCAATAGTAGTCTATTTCAGCCTGATCTTTGCAGGGGATCATCAGCGAGATAGCCTCGTTAAATTTGAATATCGGTCCGGCATTGATTCCGATAAGACGCATTCCTAGAATTTCAAACTCAACGGTAAGCACTTTTCCAGCAAAGTCTTTCTGGAAATCAGCCAGTCCTTCGGCTTCTGAATTCGGGTAATACGTAATATTGATTATTTTTCCATCTTTGAAAACCGATAAGTAATATTCTGCGGCTTCATGTGCGTTGCTGTCAAACCAGAGGTTTGGAATAATCTTTTGCATAGCTTTATATTTTTTGGTTATTTTTTTCTTTTAAAGTACATCCTACAATTGATAATCCGCTATTTCATTCAATTTAGATTTTGATCATTTGCAGTCTTACAAATCTAATAGATTTGTTATTTGATCGACTTGGCATAGGATAAGAAATAGAACTACATCATTATTGGGGTCGATTTGAAAATACTGTGGTATAATTTTCAAGTAATTGTTGCATGGTTATTAACTTTTCTATTTTTGGGGAAACTTAAACATTCGTGAAAAGATTCATTACCCTACTCTGCCTTTTATTGACGATAACAACAGCGCTTGCACAAAAAGCCGTACTTTCTGGAAGTGTCAAGGATTCTATTACAAATTCGCCAATCTCTTTTGCCAGTATAGCTGTCCTCAATATGCGCGGTGATGTTGTCGATGGGACGGTAGCAGATTCGGTAGGTAGTTTCCGTTTCTTCAATCTGAAAAAAGGACAATACACTATTGTTATTAAATTTATCGGTTATCGTCAGAAAAAACACGTTGTGGATTTTGATGGAAAAAGTCCGGTCGCTCTTGCAGAAGTACCACTGGTGGGTACAGAACAGCGCTTGACCGAAGTCAAGATTAACAGAGAGCTTGTTGCGCAGAAGCATTCAGCTGATAGACAACTTTATCAAACTAGCCAGTATAAAAACGCGGTCGGTGGTACAGCTTTGGATATTGTAAAAAATCTACCATCCGCTGCAGTGGATGGGAACGGTAATATAAGTATGCGGGGGAATACAGGTATTATTGTTCTTGTCAATGGTAAGCCTTCGTTTTTAGATCCAGCGACAATTTTAAGCCAGATTGCAGCGAACGATGTGACCGATGTCGAATATATCACCAGTCCATCGGCACAATTTGATCCTGACGGCAAAGGAGGGATAATCAATCTTAAGACAAGAAAAGCTGTATCGGATGGATTTGGTTGGATAATCAATCTTCAAGGGGGACTGCCAAGTATAGACAATTATGGGAATCACAAAAGCCAAAAGCGATTTGGCGGAGATATTTCTTTCCAGCTCAAAAAAAATAAACTTGAACTGAATGGTTCGGCCAATTATCTGCGCAATGACAACGCCGGTTTTCGAGAAGGTGACGTATATACCATCATTGGGGATAGGCAGACTTTCTTCCCGTCTAAAGGCGAACGTAGTTTTGACAAATACAATTTTGGGGTCAAACTGAACGGTGTATATGAGCTGTCCAAGAAACAGCAATTTAATCTTGGTTTGCTGGCATCAAGGAAATTCCAGGACCGATTAGCAGATATCTATTATACGAATCGAACGATCCAACCTTCAACAGGAGCTGAACTCTCAACAAAAAATTATTTTAACTCTAATCTCCAGAATAAACAGGGGGAGTTCTATCTTATTGATTTCAATTATCAGTATAAATTCAATGACGCCCATGTCTTGCAGGCAGCTGCAATTTATGAATATGCCAATATCTATGGATCGACCAAGAATGCGAATATCGAACGCGGGATTGATACTGTCCAATGGACAAATAACAATTACACCAATCCTTTACGCGGATTAAGGATATCTGTCCAACATCAATGGAAATTGCCACATGGTGAGCTTTTAAGTGGTTACCAATTAAGAAACGATAGGCAGAGCGGTAATTTTGAATATTTCGCCACTGAAAAGCCAGGTGAGGCCATGAAAATTATTCCTGAATTTACAGGGAAATTAAATGCAACAAATAGGGTACATGCTATTTTTAGCCAATATGATCATAAACGTGAAAGGACACAGCTTTCACTTGGAATTCGTTATGAATATTATCAACGTGATGTACTTTTAGTTCATACTGGGGTAGAATATCCATACGCTGTCCACCAATTGTATCCTTCTTTCAGTTTGATCCACAGCCTAAGCGACGATTGGTCCTGGAAGTTTGCTGCTGCGCGGCGGGTTCAACGCAATAACAATTTTGAGCTTAATCCTATACCCGAACGTGAACACTCAGAGACCTTAGAACAAGGGGATCCCACCTTGTTGCCAGAGTTTACAACGAATATTGAGACAGGTGTCGTAAAGAAGTTAAAAAAGGGAAGTATATTCTTAAATACATACTACCAACACACGCAAAATCCAGTCCAACGCGTTAATTCTGTCTATGCAGATACCATCCTCAATCGGGTATTTACCAATGCAGATTACGCTACACGATGGGGAGCAGAAATAGGAGGGGAGGGGAAGATCCTTCCTTGGTTAAGAATGAATGGTGGAGTGAACCTATATCGTTATAAAATTTCAGGACAGGTATTGACTTATAAAATGATAACTAGCAATAGTGATTGGGTCTATTCCATGAATGCTGGGGTTCAAGCAGATTTCGCTAAGGATTGGAGCACGGGTCTACAGGTTAATTACCTCTCTGCAAGGCCTACGGTACAAGGAAGAGATTCTAGATTTTTTACCCCTCACTTTAATCTGAGTAAGGCTTTTTTGCAAGGGGCGATCAAAGCACAGCTCCAATGGCAGTTCATTGAACTTGGCAATTGGGGAGTCAATGAACAACGTATTACGACATCCTCCAATGATTTTTTTACGACTACCAATTATATTTATGAAAAAAATATAGTGATGCTCAACCTTAATTTTAATATTCACAAGTTAAGTCAATCCTCAAAGCTACCTAAGAGTGAGTTTGGTGAGAAGGAGTTTTAGTCATATTGTTTCTTGAATTCTGAAGGGGTAAAGCCAGTAAATCTTTTGAAATATTTTGAGAAGTTTGATTTATCGGTGAAACCCAATGAAAAAGCAATTTCGGCGGTAGACTTGTTGGTATAGAAAACAAGTCTCTTTGCCTCTTTGATAATATAGGCTGCCAGTATCTGGGAAGCCGTGTTATTTGTGTCTTTTTTGCAGGCAGCAGTCAGATTTTGAGGACTTGTATGGAGCAGATTCGCATAGTAAGCAACATTATTGATGATTTTTGAATCCGTATTTAATAGTTCAATAAATCTGACATATAAATCGTTGGATAGCGATGTGGGTTGCTCGGTTTTGTCTGTATTTTCGAGTACCTTAGCCAATAATGATCTAAACAATCCCTCTTGGCATATTTTGTTTTCTTCTTGTGCTAATAGCCTGAGGATGGTGGGTATGATCCCGTTTTCTTTAAGATATATGGTGTCTAATTTACTGATCTCATCGATCATTCTAGCGATTTCAAGATCTAAGCTCAGGTCTATAAATGATTTTTTTACCAAAAGCACAAAACCTTCGATTGGGGTCGTCAGCTCCCAATGGTGTACAGATTCCTTCCGAATGATCAGTACGCAGGGCGTTTTGATAGGGCTTTCATGGCCATCAATAACATGGCGCCCCGATGTGGACGATAAAAATACAAGTTCCAGGTATCCATTGTGCCTATGCGGTTTGGTTACAGCTTTTGAATTGTCAAATGGTGCAATCTTTAACAATTTCTTGGGCTCGAGCTTATCTTTTATTAAGATTGTTTTGCTGATCATGTACGTTCATTAGAAAGGTAAAAATAAAATAAATCCTTGTATCGAAGGCACAATTTATTATCTGTGAACTCAGCATATGCCGACGGATCTGACGATGTAGATCCATTTCAGTTTTGAGTGACTTTGGCTAACCGTATCGTCGCAGGCAGTTTTAGTTTACTTTCAATTTGCAGAGTAGGAATGGAAGGCTGATTGCGCAAAAGGAAGAACGGCTGCCTTGAGGGGGCAACCGTCTCCACTAACTAAACATATGACTACACTGATCAAAGTCTACCAGTGCAGGTTTTAACTATTTGCCAAAAATTTCAGCTAGTTTTTTATCTAACTCTTCACCACGCAAATATTTAGCAATGATTTTTCCATTTGGATCAACCAGGAAATTCATGGGAATAGCCTTGACATCGTACATGGCCCCAGCTTCATTTTCCCATCCCTTAAGATCACCCACCTGCTTCCAAGTCAGTCCATCATCCTGAATAGCTTTTAACCATTTCGCTTTATCTGCGGCTTTATCCATGGAAACCCCTAGAATTTCAAAGCCTTGTTTCTGATATTTCGCGTAGGCTTTTACTAAATTTGGATTTTCACGACGGCAAGGGGCACACCAAGATGCCCAAAAATCAATGAGGACATACTTTCCACGGTAGTCCGATAACTTGACCGGTTTACCGTCCACATCGGGTTGTGTAAAATCTTGTGCTTCTACCCCTTCGCTTGTTTTTTTGACCAAAGCGATACGCTTAGCAAGATCCTTTCCGAGAATAGAGTTCTGTAAACTCGGATCCAATGTGCCAAATATTTTTTCGGCTTTGATGGCATCAAATTCGGGTGGTAATGTGGAGTTAAAAGCCATTAATGCCATGTAGCTTTTGGGATTTTTGGAGACGTAATCCAGTTTTGCATCTATCGTCTGCTGTTGTATCGCATTAGCCCGATCCTCTAGGGTTTTGATATATTTGGGATCTTGTTGATCTGCAAGCGATTTGGATTTATACTCATTTTCAAGTCCCTCATACTGATCGTATATTGGTTTTAACATGGTATTAACCCGTTCATTTTCAGTATTCAAAGGCGATCCAGTTATTTTCGCATGTTTGATAGAATCTGCAGCTGCGAATTTGATCGTTGTTCCTTCTATCAAAAATGCTAGTATATCCTGCTTGGGTGGTTTAGCGGGATTAAAAGGAGCATTGTCGTGAATGATACGCAAATGTGCTTCCATCGGTGAAGGAATGCTTCCTTTAAACTCAAATTTTCCGTCTTTCATATCTACGGAATCAATGCGTTCTTTTCCGTCATAATTAAGACGAAGATAGGCTTTTGCAGGTTTGTTTAGTTTACCTACAGTTCCTTGCAAGGTATAATTTTGTTGCGCATATCCTAAAGCTGGCAATATGCAGGCTAACGCTAAAGCCCATTTTATCTTCTTCATATTCATATAATAATTCTTGTACTATCCTAAAATCTATTTAGACACTTTCGTCACGCCTATTTTTACGCTTTGCCCAACGATGTTTGTCTGTAATAGTTGTTTATAAAGCTTATCATCACGAAGGACAAATAAGGCCTCCTTGAAACTTTTGTTCGACTCATTTCTGACACGTGCCATATAATCGCCACCGGTGTAAAGCAAAGAAGCAACCTGTGCTTTAAATTCAATATCAATGGCATCATGAGCGTCTAGATGACTTTCCGACGGGATCGCAATGGATCGCTTATGTGCTCCAGCAACTAGTTGGCGGTGAACTTCTTTAGGGACTTTAAAGCGGGAATTAAATGCATCAAAGTTCGGATATGCACTCAGAAGCGCTGTACGATTTTGCTGCACAAATTCAATCCCTCCTTTAGCGACAATACCGTTGTTCATCAGCTGTGCCATCCACGTGCTATATTCATTGGTATCGATAGGCACAAAACGGTCTGGCATAATTCCGCCGCCTCCATACACCGTTCTTTTATTTCCCAATGTGCTATACTTTAAGGAATCTGGAAAAGAAATATGTCCTTCTTCCAGCAGCTCTTTGGATGCCATACGGCGACTAAAATCCTGAAAATAATCTTCCTTTCCTTTTGTATAGGGTTTCTGAATCGACCGACCGGAGGGGGTATAGTAACGTGCGCCGGTAAGCTGCATTTGTGAACCATCGGATAATGGGACGGGTTTCTGCATTAACCCTTTTCCAAAACTGCGTCGACCGATGACCACGGCGCGATCCCAGTCCTGAAGTGCTCCTGTAACGATTTCACTGGCTGAAGCCGTAGATTCATCAATTAGAACGACCAATTCTCCATCATAAAATTGACCATAACCACCAGTGAAGTAGTAATCTTTTCCGCCTTGGTTTGGTACGGAATAAAACACAATTTTTTCTTTGGGCAAAAACTCGTCAGCGACACCAATAGCAGATTGCACATACCCGCCGCCATTACTCTGCAAGTCTAGGATCAATTTTTTCATACCCTGATCTTTAAGACTCTTTAAGGCAGCATCTATTTCCTGACGCGTAGTCTGATTGAAAATTGAAAGGGAAATATAACCAATCTGATTGTCGACCATATAACTTTCGCGAACAGATCTCTCCAGTATATTTTCACGAATAATACTTATCTCCTTACTTTCCTTGCTTCCCGTAGACATTATTGTTAATACCACTGGCACATCTTTTTCGCCACGCAATTTTTCCATAATCTCGCGGTTGCCCCATTTTTCCCCAACGATGCTCTCGCCATCGATCCGGAGTATCTGATCGCCCACACGTAATCCTGCACGCATGGCTGGCCCATCAGCATTTACTTTAGAGACGAAAGTTTGCTCATTGTCTTTTAGGAATTGGATGCCAATTCCAGCGAAACTTCCACTCATGGCCACATTCATCTGCTCCGCTTCCTCACGACTAGTGTACCGTGAATGGGGATCTAAATCCGATATCATCGCTCTGATCGCTGCATCCACCAAATGCTCTTCATTGACCTGGTCGACATAATTCTGCTGAATAAGCTTCAGTACCTCTTCAAATTTATATTTTGGATTCATCTGGGCCTGCAGCGACAGCCCCACACCAAGCATTCCCACGAGTAAGCTCGTTGCTTTCCTATTCATATTGTATCTTGATTTAAATCTATTTTTCGTTTTTAAGGATTTCAATCGCAAGGGATAGTTCATCCATCAATTTGCTGGGACTTCCTGAATACCCGCCTGAGCAATAGCGCACACGACCGTTTTTAACAATGATCTTGCGCGGAATGGATGAATCGCCAAATAAAGGAACCAACTGCTTGAATAACAAATCCTGCTCATTCGTCTTAGGATTGACACTGTCATGCAATAAGTTGAAACGAAACCCTTCCCCACGAACATAGTTGACAGACTTATCTTTATAGTTTCCAGTCTGCATGGTTCCTAGCATATATATCGCAACCTCTTTATCCTGTGCATATTTGTCAACTAGAAGCTGCATTCCCGGAAATGCCATGATACATGGGCGACACCAAGTAGCCCAAAAATCCACAACAACAATTTTATCTTTCCAGTCTTCTGGTGTGATAAATAGCCCTTCAGCCGTTTCCAAACGAAAGTCGGGCATCGGATGATTGACCCAGTTATGGTCTACATAAGCTTGCATTGCGGCTTTTTCTTCATCCGATTTCAATCCCGCCAGATAAGCTTGGTACCCACTTTCATCATTGGGGTGTCCTTTTAAGTAAATTGATTTTAGTTTATCAAACATCCGCGGAGTCATCGCATTGTAACGGGCACTCATTTCCAGTAAAGGCAAAATTTGCTTTTCATCATTGAGTCCCTCCAGTACTTGTAGATTAATTTCGTTAAGATCCGCATTACTGTATTTGCCATCTTCAGAGAGCAGCAGAAAATATTTTCGCGCTTCCGCATATTTTTTAAGATCGTTTAACAAAGAAATATGCGTAAAAAGACGGTCATCCAAATTTTTCACTACATTGGAATCTGCCTGAGCCTGACGATCAAAATCATCTTTGTAGGAATTATCGCCACGGCGAGCAATCATTTTGGGTAGGATTGCTTCAGACACCTGATAGAGGCTATCTTTACCGACCATTTTAAACATATAGGCACGCATAATATTCCAGCGCATCAACTCATTTCCTGTTCTAAAATCGAGATCATCGTATAACTTCGCAAACTTGTCGAGCTGTTTGGTTTCGAAGTATGCCGATCCTAGTCCTCGGTATACCGCATAATAGATAAACCCCTGACCATTGGGATGCTGACGCCACTGCTGAACAGGAAAACGTTGTAAAAACTTTTCATAGGAAGTGATTATTTCAGCGTTACTGTGATTGCCACTCATCGTATTACTATAAGCAATAAAACGAGCGGTTGCACCTGTCGGATAATCGGTATTAACCCTTTTCTCGATCAATTGTATCACTTCATTGTCTTTTAGTCTTGAACTAGCAAACGAATAAAGCTGACCGAGCACTTCATCACTTAAATCTTTTTGTTGTAATTGCTGCGTAATCAGCTTTCTCGCATATGCAGGAAAAGCATCCCCCAAAGCCAATTTTTGTAAATTCATAAATGACTGAAAATAGCGAAGGTATTGTTTACCTGATGAGGCAAATTCCTTATCCGCTAAACTTCTCATATAGTCAGCAGGCATCGCAGCCGGCTGCGTATTATAGTATGAAAAAATTCCCCCGCCAGCGATCTCAGGCTGCTGGAAAGCAGCTTCTCCAAGGTAGGCGCCAGGAACAGCTTTTCCTTTCGCATCACTTAAAGATACCGCATAGCCCCGATCCTGATTGTTATCTGTTACGTCGGGATGATCAAATTCGCCCTGATAGAATTTTACCGCTATAAAAGCTGTCGACGGTTTAACGGGTACAGTGGCTGTCCATATTCCCGCTGCATTTTTGTCCATGGGAAGACTAATTTGCCTCCACGAAAAATCTTCGAACAGAAAACAGGCCGCATTTATTGCATCGCTAAATTCAAGATCTTTATCCTTTGCATTGTATAGTATTTGAACAGGTTCAGATGTTCTAGGTTTGGCTGGTTTAAAAACACTGCTGTCAAATCGAGGCTGTGCATATGACACAGCCTGAACAAACAACAGTACTAAAAAAATAAGTTCTTTTTTCATTTTATATTATATTACATTGGTCTTTGACCTATTTCTGGATTGAACTGTAAATATTTATTTGCTACTGGGTATACATAGCTAGCACTATTAATTTTGAGCGTATAGTCTTGATTTATAAATTGTCTTTTAAATTCTTTCGCCAATTTACCATCAAGATTGAACCGACGCATATCCAGCCATCGTAAACCTGTTCCGAAAAACTCCCTTCGGCGTTCATCGACTATAAGCTGAAGTGCTTGATCAGCAGAATTCGCCACTAGAGGTGTAAAATCCTGTTGCTTGAATCGCTTTGAGCGCAGCTTGTTAACAAATTCCATTGCTGTCGCCGTATTTCCTTTTCGCGCCTCAACTTCTGCTTTGATAAGCAACATCTCTGGAACAGAAGGTCCAGCATTAGGAGCACCGACCATCACGCTCATTTTTTTTGAGCGCAAAGCGCCACTTGGCATCTGACCGGTGCCGGCTTGCATATAAACTGTACGTCGAAGATCTTTGATATCAAAAAGAGAAACCAGCTCGGGATTTAATTGTTGATCAATCATTTGTCCAACCTGCTTTAAAAAATAGGTTTCTGGATGATTGAACGGAAGAGGGTATCCAGATGCCGATGTCGCGAACTGTTGTAAATCTAAAAGTGTTGCATTGTATTGAAGGGCTGCATCTGCATGCGTAGCAGCTAAATCGAAATTACGCATATGAAGATGTACAATGGCCAACAATGCTTCTACAGCTGCTTTATTGGGATGCCTTTTAGTACTTGCTGTGGTCGGAATATCAACTAATGCTTCGTTTAGATCCTGAAGTATCTGCGCATACACCTGGGCGAGCGATGCCCTTTTTAGCGAAGCAAATAAATCAGGTTGTAAAAGCAGTGGTACCCCCATTGCATTTCCGGCAGTCTGTGGGTCATAAATGTCGCCATAAAGATTAGCCAACACAAAATAAGCATAAGCTCTTTGGATTTTCGCTTCTGCCAACAGTGCACGCTTCTCGTTCTCTAAACCATCTTGGCTCTGCATAACTCCAGCAATGACTTCATTGGCCGTATAAATTTGTTTATAAGGTCTTGACCAGTTTAGATCTTCTGTATTATCCGGCACAAGCTGCGAGGACCAAATATAGGGCCACGCGACACTTTCAGTTTGTTGTTGTTGGTATGCCAGGTTAGCAAAAGTGATGTCGTCACTAGATAATATCGGTGTACTAAAAGTAGGCGAAAATACCGTTGAATTATTTAAGAGATAAGCATAATCTGTGGTATACTTTAATTCCCTACGATTATACTGTTCAACTTCCACATACTTACGGCAGCCCTGCATTACGGCTGTCAGCGCAAAAATCGATGCAAAAAAAATATATTTGGTTTTCATGCTGTTTATTTTTTAAAAGGTGGCGTCAATGGTTAAGAAAAAATTCTTGGTAGGCGGCAAATTATTATAGGTATTCGTGCGTACATACAGCGGATCAATTCCTAGTTTATTTGCTTTCCAAAGAATACCTAAATTTCGTACGGCAGCGTTTACACCGACAGATTTAAACGGCGTCCGCTTCAGCGAAGTCGACGGTACGCTATATCCCAACGATATCTGTTGAAAGCGTATATGGCTAGCATCAATGACCATCGGATCGGAATCCCTAAACCTGTTGAAGCTATTTGTATTTATGTTTTTTAAGCCCGGTACATTTGTTGTTGCTTCATCACCCGGATTTCGCCAACGCTCCGTCTGCATCTTGTTAGTGTTAAGCACGCCATAGAAAGTTCCTTGGTATTGTGGATAATTACCAAATGTTTCTAGACGTTTGACATTTCCCAGATCGTAGGTTATGCGAAAGCCAAGATTAATACCTTTATATGAAAATGTATTCATAAAACCACCAAAGTAAGGCGCCGTTTTACGTCCCATATACACGAGATCTTCACGGACAAATACATTGCGTCCCCCTTGTGTACTCTTTACGATGTCACCGTTGGCTTTGGCGATCTGTGACTGTCCCGTCTCATCGAGGCCGGCCCACTTATAGGCGTATAGATAATCTAAGGGCATCCCCTCTAAAATCGAACCATTGATGTAGTTACTAATATCTGTTGCTATTAAACGTGAATCCGTAACTTTGTTGGTGTTGTAGGAGAAATTAAGAATGGAGTTCCATGAAAAGTCTTTCTGGCGAATGATAAGTCCCTGTATTCCGAGATCGATCCCATTAGATTGCATTGTTCCGCCATTAAATTGAAGGTCTGTCCACCCATATGTCGCATTATAAGGAAAAGTGTATAGGATATCACGCGTGTGTTTTTTATAAAGATCAAATGCTATGTTTAATCTGTTATTGATCAAACTGACATCAAGTCCGTAATTTTGTGTATACACTTTTTCCCATCCAACCTCGGGATTTCTTGGCTGTGATATTGAGGCTGGTATTTCACCTGTTGCATAATCAGCCCCTTCAACGCTGATGATGGTAACATTGGATCCGCCCTGTGGCACTGTACCACCGACACCATAGGTAACACGTAGATTCAGCGCATTCAGCCAATTGACTTCTTGCATAAAACGCTCGGACTTGATATTCCATTTGGCACCAGCTGACCAGATTGGTTTAGCTCGCTTCGATCTTGAAATACCAACCAACGTAAGATCGTCAAAACGTGCACTTGCAGACAAAATATATCTATCTTTGAGAAATGATAATGCTCCATTTGAATAATAAGACATCTTGCGTAGGTTAGCTCTGCTAATGCCATCTGAACCTGTAATCGATTGCTGCCAGCCCTCTATCCCCATGAAGCTACCAAGCTGATTATAAGGAGCGATTGAATAGGTATCTTCATTAAAGCCATATCCCGTTTGTGATGAGCTAAAGCCTGTTTGAGAACTGATCTCTGCTCCTGCGAGAAGATCCAAATTAACGAAGTCACCCCATGTCTTATTGACATTACCTTGCAAGCGAATATTATACTGTGTGGCATTTTGGTCTCGCAATGCTATTCTTCCGCCCTGTACAAAATTTTTAGTGAACGTATTATTTTGGAAATTGACAGTTGAATAGTAATTTAAAAAGTCACGCATCGAATAACTTTTCAATTCGTCAAGATTTCGACTGTTTGCAATAGTACGTTGGAGCATACCTGAGAGGCTGATGCTAGCCCAACTATTCACTTTGGCGTTGAGATCAGCATTGATTCTTATCCGATTGTCTACCGTGGTATATTTGTTGTATTCCAGTTCATCTATTGGGCTATAGGTCCAGTCATATAATCCAATCTCTTTTAGATCTGCTGCTACAGACTCTGTAAAACGCAATGATCTCCGATTTCTACTCCCATCGGGATTAACCAACAATTCGTATGGCCTTAATCCCTCAGTCGAATTACCGATGGCATTTGCCGCAACTTGGTTAGCAACAGTATTTGTATAATTATAATTCAATCCGGTTGTCAAACTTAATCGTTGATTTAAAAAGTTTGTCGATAAAGTTGAGTTCATAAAAAAGGACTGGGCCTGATTGGATCGAAACACAGGAACATCCTTTGCGTAGCTGCCCGAAAACGCATAGGTTGTCCTTCCATTTCCACCTGAAAGGGAAAGGTTATGCTGTTGGGTCACTGCATTCTGTAGCAAGTATTTCCGAATTTGGCTGGTATTGTCAATTTGACCTAAACGATCGAGCTGTTTAGCTAATTCATCATCGCTGATCAATCCCTTTTTATTTTTATACATCCATTGAACCGCTTCACTAGCTGGTTTATTGGTGTTAAAAGGTTGCCATGACGAATTCCAATCTTCCGGATCAGCTATCCATCCATAATCGAACATTTCTTTTTCAAAATCAATATACTGTGCAGTTGTCATCCGATCCAAGCTATTGAGATCAGCTGGAGCAGAAATACTGAGGCTGGTATTATAAGAAATGACGGGTTCGCCTATACGTCCTTTTTTTGTTTCAATGACGATAACACCATTTGCGGCCTGCGCACCCCATATGGAAGCTGCTGCCGCATCTTTAAGTACGGTTATACTTTCGATATCTGCCGGATTTAAACGACTCAATATTGAATTGTTGGCAAATTGCGTGGTATTTTTTACCAAGTCCTGATCGATTGCGGGAAAGCCGTCTATGACAATAAGCGGACGCTTGGAATCGCCGTCTGTATTGAAGGTGTTTATCCCTCTGACGGTGATTGAATTCTTCACCGGGTCAATCTGTACGCCAGGAATCATGCCCGCAATGCGATCCAAAAGATTAATGGATGGCACTTCCTTCAACTGTTTGGCGGTAATTTGGCCAAATGCCCCAGTTGCACGATCTTTTGCAATTTTTTGGTATCCTGTCGACACAACTTCAACCTCATCCAGTTGATTGTTAACCGAGCCCAAGGTGACATTGATCTGTGTATCGTTGCCGATGACCTTTCGAGTAGGCTCCATACCAACATAAGAAAAAATGATTGCCTCTGCTGGATCCTTCAGGCGTAGGGTATAGCTTCCATCACTACTGGTGGTTACACCCGACCGCACGGCATGTCCATCAGACATGACTGTAGCACCAACCAAGGGCGTACCTTTACTATCTTTCACAAAGCCTGAAATAGTCTTCCAATACAGGTCATTACCATCTTTACTTCCCTTATCTCTATTGTCACGAATAATGGTAAAGTAGTTATTTTGAACGTACAGGAAAAGATAGTTGTTTGGATAAAGAAGTTCTTTTAACACTGTCTCCACAGGAAGCCTTTTGTTTTTTGGAATATGCTCACTGTTGACAAAGGCATCCCGGATCAAGCCCTCTTCATAGGAAAATTTAGTTCCGTAGATGCGGGTAACTTCGCTTAGAGCCTGACTGAGACTAGCTCTTTTTTGCGCAAAACTACCCGTGGTACTCAACAGGCAGACTATAGGCACAAGTAATTTAGTTTTCATAAATTTCGATTGATTAGTGTTCGTTTTTTTAATTAGGCTTTATTATTATTTGTTTGTTTTTCATTTCGATGTTTACATTCATGGTATGTTTGATAACGAAGAGGATGTCATCTACTTTTTTGACTGGTATAACACCTGTAAATCGCTTATTGAGTAATGCTGGATCTTCTACTACGACTTGATAGCCATAGTTATCTTCCAAAACATTTACAATATTTGCTAAGCTATTATGTTCTATACTGAGTTCACCGCGTGTCCAGGATAGCGCTCTGTTTGTATCGTTAGTGAAGACCTGGCTTGCTTTTGCCGATGTATCATAGACGAAGGTCTCTCCTGGTTTTAGTATACGATCTTCACCGTTTTGTCCCTGAATACGGATGCTCCCTTCAAACAGAGCCACTTCAGTACGTCCACGACGGTCTTTCACATTAAACTTTGTCCCCAACACAGTCAATGAAAGATCGCCCACGTGCACAACAAAGAAGTCGTTTTCGCGCAACCGATTTTTAACGGCTGTATGTTTTACCTGAAACATACCTTCTCCTTCAAGCCAAACTTCGCGCGGTTTATCCGTTTTCCAACTACGTACGTATGAAATGTGAGAATTACTATTTAGTCTGATGATTGAAGAATCCGGAAGGGAAAGTTCACGTTGTTCACCGAAGGCCGTATTTGTCTCTTTTGTCCCAAATTGGCTAACATCATATGTCACCATAATAAATAGCAAGATTGCTGCTGCGGACGCTGTCCACCTAAATAAACTGCGTAAGACACGACTACGTTGTTTTTTCCTTTCGTAGATTGGAATTTGTGCTTGAATCCTCGCCCAGCGCTTTTCACTACTTAAGGTACTTTTTGCAGTGGTCTGATTTTGGATCAATAAGACCCATGTTTTGGCAAGAGCCATTTCGTCCGAAAGATGTGGATAATGAAGACTAAGTTCAGACCAAAAATCGGTTGAGGCGTCTGCCGGCATTAAAGCCGCCAATACAAAATCCTCATCCGCAAAAAAATCTGCTGCCTTGTAATCTTTATATTTTGATAATCGAGAGTTCATACTGTTTTATATAGGTTACACCCCTCGACAGAATTTTACCCCAATAAATTATATTTTTTTTTAAAAAACAGAATTCCTCAACCAAATCATCATTAAACAGCGTTAACAAGGACTATGATTGTAAATACTACCTATTATTTATTCGAGTGAAATTTGAAGATAGATGAAAAATTTAAGGATAGCGTAGCGTGTTAAGTATGTGCAGTAATACCAATAAACCAAATGCACCAAAATGTTTTCTCAAACTATCGATGGCCCTATAATACAATTTATAAGTATCTTTAGTAGAAAGTCCCATAATTTCGGCGATTTCGTCATACGGCAATTCTTCAAAAAAACGCAGGTGGATAATTTCTCGTTGACGTGCTGTCATCTGCATAAGTGCTTGATCAAGCTTGCTTTTTATCTCTAGGGCACGCTCATGGCGTATCATGCTGAGATCGTGAGGGAGCTCGATGGTAAACGGCAAATAATCGACAGAGGATTTTGTAACATCGGCTCTTCGGAATGATTGTTCAATTTTCTTGATCAGCGTCCGCCGAAAAGCCTTAAAAAGATAGTTTTTTACAGCGACATCTGAACTTAAAGAATCTTTGTTACACCAAAGTTTGACAAAAAGCTCTTGAATGCTGTCTTCGATAATTTCTTCGTTCTGGGTAAATTTGAATCCGTAATTGAACAACAGTTTGTTATAGCGTTCAAAAAGTATTTTGAACGAAGGTTCATGTCCAACTTGAAACATTTTCCAAATCTGTTGATCAGAGTTCATTTATAAATTTGAGATGTTTTGTTTTTCAGTTTAAGTAGATAAAATTTCATCCAAATCTAGTAATTTTTTTTAATCAACCTAATCTTTGGTTAGATATGACTACAGCGCTTCAAACACTTTTTATTTGATTCTACCTTGGAAATATTGTTATTTTAGTATAATTTTATACTTAATATCGTGTTTTTTTAGAATAAACATATTCTAATTAACGAACAGTGCTGGCCTTTAGGGAGTTAAATCATAATTGGACAGTTGGCTAATAACTTGAGGTGAAAATTATAGTGGTGACAGTGATCAAGCTATTAAATAAAACAGTCAAAATTGAAAAAGCTAATCATTAGTAAATGAATTATTTAACGAAACAAAGATGAATATAGCGATGATGCATAAAAAAAGGTACATGATCATGTTGTTATGTATGCTGGTCGGATTGACGGCATTTAGCCAGAACAGTAAATATCAATTATCAAGTCACATTCTGGATCTTTCAAAGGGAAGCCCTGCACCCGATGTTAAAGTTGATTTGGAGAAATTGATGCCAAACAAGCAATGGGTAACTGTGGCCAGTGAAAAAACGGATAACAACGGTCGCATCGGTAATTTCCTGGAAACCGGTAAAGTAGACAATAAAGGGGTATATAAACTTAAGTTTTATACGGAAAGTTATTTTCTTAACCAAAAAATCGAAACATTTTACCCATTCATCGAAGTCGTTTTTGAAATCAAAGATGATAAGCATTACCATGTTCCGATCACTGTTAGTCCATTCGGATATGCAACATACAGAGGTAGCTAAGTAAAATGAAATAATCGTAGAATCGGAAGATAATCTATAGGACTATGAAGAGACTATTTGATGAACTCGCATATGAAGTGAGCAAAAAAACGACCGAAAAATATAGCCCCTACAAATATTATCTTTCACTTTTCGCGAAGATCCGTAAAAAATCTTCAAAAGAAATTTTAGAACATAGGATTCGCATACCGAACACCCATAAAGCGCTTGTTGTCCTTTAGAGCTATTTGCGTTACAAAATTGCTTATTTATAAGACAGCGCAGCACTCCGTTTCACGATGTTGTAGAAAAAATTAAAAAAGCTTTTATATGAAAAAGATCTTAATTGCCGGGGGTACTGGTTTTGTAGGTGGGTATCTTACTGCACACCTTAGGAAAATTGGTTATGAATTACACCTCCTTACGCGGACACCCAAAGACCAATCTTCAAGCGGCATAAAATATTTTGAGTGGGATCTGAAAAAAAGCTTTATAGATATCAATGCCTTCAATGGAGTAGATACCATCATTAACCTCACTGGTGAAAATATTAGTGCAGGTCGATGGACTTCCGCGCGTCGCCTTGAGCTTATCGAAAGTCGTGTATTATCATTGAATTTACTATTTGAATACGTCAAACGTCACGACCTTAATATTGATAAAATCATTTCATCATCTGCAGTAGGTTATTATGGAGCATATACTTCGGATACCATCCTTTCTGAAGATTCTAACAGTGGAAATGACTTCTTGGCTCATATTTGTAAGGTATGGGAAAAGGCTGCATGGCAGTTTGAAAGCTTGGGTGTCAAAACCATTATTTTACGGAAAGGTATTGTCCTAGGCCGAGATGGGGGAATGTATGCCAAGCTTGCTCCTTTGGCAAAACTTGGTATTAATGTTTCTCTGGGCGATGGAAAACAATATATTCCATGGATAGACATACATGATGTCGTACGCTTGTATGAATTTATACTTGATCGGAATGATATTCGGGGTGTGTATAATGCTGTTGCTCCACAACATATCACGATGAATGATTTTGCGTATGTGCTGCTCAGGTCATTTGGTAGGAGCAGCTTTTTGCCAAATGTGCCTGGTTTCGTTATTAAACTATTGTATGGTGATATGGCTGCTATGCTATTAAATGGTTCTCCTATAAGTGCCGAAAAAATTAGGAACAGAGGATTTAAATTTAATTATGATACCATTGCAAGATCGCTAAACAATTGCAGTAAGTCATTCTTTATTTAAGTAGGTTGATTTGGTAGCTATCTTTTTATTTATTTCCGTTGAAATTGACGGATACCTTCATTCTTTTATAGTCAAAATTAAACAGTAAGACAGCCTTGAAAGCAGAAGTGGTGCGGCTTTATAAATTTCTTTTCTTTAGCTTTGTCGTTTACCAAAAATTGAAAATAACCTTTCATGGATAATATCATCGCATCTATACGTAGGCATTTTGATATAAAAGAAGAGTCTTTAGAAATTTTGCTTAGCAATTTAAAAGAACTGAGTGTGCCCAAAAAGGCCATATTGATACAACCAGACAGAAGTGATCGGAATATTTATTTTGTAGAAAACGGAATTGCCCGCGCCTATACGGTACGCGATGGAAAAGAAGTTACTTCCTGGTTTAGCAAAGAAGGCGATCTACTTTATTCAACGAATAGTTTCCACGGACCCGTACCGGGTTATGAGAGTGAATCAGTACAGATTCTTGAGGATTCGGTGTTATATTTTATGCCAATTGATCAGCTGGAAGTACTTTGCCGTAGTCATATCGATATTGCTAACTGGATGCGGTATGTACATCAAAAAGCCTTTTTGGAGATGGAGCGCAGGTTAATCAATCGATTTTATCTTTCGGCCGAAAAACGTTACGAAGATTTTATGGCAAATCACTCAAAATTAATCCAAAGGGTAAATCTGGGCTATATAGCGTCCTATCTTGGCATATCTCATGTGACACTTTGTTCCTTGCGAAAATAGTGCTATTTCTTTAACTACTTAAAAATTGTTCAGCGGTAGATTGTCTATTTTTGCATCTTAACCAAACTACGTTGAACATGCAAACCTCTACTTCTAATTTTGATCAGCAAAGAATTGTCTGGGTTGATGTATTGCGTTTTATCGCTATAATTATGGTGATTGCCATTCACTGTTCCGATCCATTTAATGTGTCGCCCGAAGCGCGATCAAATCCGGATTTTAACTACTGGGGTGCTATATACGGCTCACTTCTCCGGGCCTGCGTGCCGATTTTTGTTATGATTACCGGGTTGCTTTTGCTTCCTGTCAAAATGAATATGGGTGACTTTTATAGAAAGCGCCTTCTGCGCATTACAGTTCCTTTTTTATTGTGGTCTGTACTGTACAACCTCTTTCCTTGGATTACGGGTATACTTGGTCTTCCCTCAACGATCATATCAGAAGTGTTTGCCTATGCTCCGAAAGACGCTGCCCAAACTTTGGAGAGTGCGCTTGTTCAAATTTCTTTGATCCCAGTTAAATTTAATGTGTATACTGTGCCTATGTGGTATATCTATATGTTAATTGGCGTTTACCTTTACATGCCTTTCTTCTCTGCTTGGGTAGAGAAGTCAACTGCAGGGCAGCAAAAAGTTTTTTTTGGAATTTGGCTGTGCACGCTTTTTTTGCCTTATGCCTATTCATTTTATTCCAAAGAGCTATTTGGTCTCAGTGCTTGGAACAGTTTTGGTACATTTTATTATTTTGCTGGATTTAATGGGTATTTACTGCTTGGGTATATATTGACACATCGTTTCAAAGTATGGTCCTTTCGCAAAACACTTTTAGTTAGTATACCCTTATTTGGTATTGGGTATGCAATCACATTTAGTGGTTTTAAATGGATGGTAGCCGATCCCAACTCTAGTGAGGACCAGATCGAACTGTTTTTCTTATATTGTTCGCCACAGGTATTAATGATGACATTAGCCATTTTTTTGTTGGTTCGAACCATTAAGTTGAAGTCACCAAAATGGAGAAAGCTGTTTTCAAATATTACAAAATGCGGTTTTGGAATTTATCTGATACATTATTTTATTGTAGGTTTTGGTTATTGGCTCGCTAACATATGTGCTATTCCGATATCGTTAAAGATCCCTGTTACTGCAGCTATTGTTTTCTTGGTCTCATGGGGATTTGTCGCTTGTTCATATAAAATGATTCCTCGGGCATCAAAATGGATCTTTGGATAATCTGCTTTATGAAGTAAGCTAATGATTATAAGGTCGTGTGTTTTCCTGAAAAATAGGTTGCATCTAGATGTAGATAAATGAAAATAAATATATTGTATCTTTAGTGATGGCTAAAAATAATGTATTTACGTTCAATCAGGTTTTACCATATCCCACAAGTTGGAGCCTCTTCATTATTATTCCCTGTTTGATATGCTATAGTATCTTATACTATATTTTTTTTAAGGCAATATTTCATCTGTCGTTCATGATGTTTTTCATGCTCATCTACTTAGGTACATGTTATATCATTTTAAAAGCGTTCTCCGTACGTATGACAATTTGGTTTGATGAAGATTGTATGTATGTACAAAAAGGAAGTGGAGCTCCGAAGAGGTTCTTAAAAAATAATATTTATGGATTTTATGCTTACAATTATGAAACCCAAGCAGCTACCTTAAAAACCTCAAAGATATATTTCAGATTCTGTTTGACAATTGGGAAAGATATTTATTTAAACGATGTCGAATATAAAAACAAATATGATGACATTAAGGGCAGCAATCTGAAGAAATTTCTCAAATCGGCACAAACAGAATTCCACTTTTCGAAAACACCTAAAAACAGTCTTCAAAACATATATTGGTATTCCAATCAACATTAGGAGCGCTATTTTGGTTTGAGAAAAACGAAGTATACTAAATTTAATGAACGAATTCCTTATTCAAAACCGTTCGGATGGGAGGAAAGAATAAAACGAGCAATGTTAATATTGCTCGTTTTATCATTATTGACACCACTCTCATGTGACAAGAAAAAATCATTGAATCTATGCTGACAATAGATAGTTGATTCTATGGTAACAATATTTAGGGCATCAATACAGCATCAATCACATGGATTACCCCATTGGATTGGTTGACGTCAGCGACCGTTACCTTTGCGCTGTTGCCTTTTGCGTCTTTTACATATACATCGTTCCCTTTCATCCAAAAAGTAAGGTTGCCACCTTGCACTGATTTGGCTACGTAAGTTCCTTTACCATCTTTGATTGCTTTGGTGATCTGCGCGGCACTCCATTTTCCAGGAATCACGTGGTAGGTCAATATTGAGGCTAATTGAGCCTTATTTTCTGGAAGCATTAAGTTATTTAGGGCCTCTTTGGGTACTTTAGCAAAAGCGTTATTGGTAGGAGCCAAAACAGTAAAAGGACCAGCTCCCTGTAAGGTTTCTACAAGTCCAGCAGCTTTTACTGCAGCAACCAAGGTAGTATGATCCTTGGAATTGACTGCATTCTCAATAATGTTTTTGGAAGGATACATCGGTGCACCACCTACCATAACAGTTTTTTCCTTTGTTTGAGCCTTACCCATATAAGTGCTTCCCAATAATGTTGCTGCAGTGGCAGCCGCCCATAAGATTGATTTAATTTTCATGATCTTTATTTTTTATCTGTTATTTAAAAGCTTTATATGATCATTTACGATGAAATGGAGAGCTTGGATTGCATTGAAGAATAAAATTTGCTGATCCTGATAAAATAGCGATTAGTAAATGAAAAAATTGATAAGAAAACTATAAAGCGGGTTTGTATTTGATTTAAGCGGCGTTTGTCAAATTTATCAATTATATAGCTGTTAATCTGAAAAATGAGCTATGATATTAGATAAAAAATGTACGGAAAACATTTATATTTGCAGCAATTATACAAATGGATGTAAAAAGATTTAAATCGGGTACAATAGCTATTCTTTTGCTATGCTTCATGTTGATGAGCTTCAGCCGGATTTTTATTTTGATAAGTTTTTATGCAAACCGTAGTGAAATTGTCAGCACCTATTGTGTAAATAAGAAAAATATTTCGTTACGCTGCGAGGGGAAATGTTTTTTGATGCGTATGTTAAAAAAAGAGGCAGAGCGTGAAAAAGACGTTCACGAATATTTCTCAAAAATTCCAGTTATGCTTTGCCGCCATTATTTCCCAATAAATATCAGTAAAGCAATTGTATCAATACGTATAAATGAACGGCATAAAGCGCATGATACTTTATTTCGTAAGTTTGATTTTTTTAATAAAATACTTCGGCCGCCCACGGCTTTGGCAGCATAAGTCTGTATGATTTGTTTGGCTTTATTCAAGTTGGACTCAACAGATCCTCTACCCTATAATCTTCACTTATTAGTTAGAATTGAACTTTAGTCGACATCCTGCCCCGGTTTTTGCCGCTTTTGCTGGATATGGTTTAATTCTAATTTCACATTGGCTATTGGTCGAATTTAATTTATTACACTCTTGAAAGCGCTATATTTAAAGTATTTTTTAATTTTTACACTTCTATTTACATTTTTCAGCGGCGATGCACAGACGCAATATTTAGATACGCTATTGCCAAAACAGCTTGACTCCGTTTTTATTAGATCCCAGTTTAGGAAAGATAGATCTAGCTATCAGTCTGCACGCATAAACATTCCTGATTACGAGAATCCGCAGGTTACAACAAGCGTAGGTACCAGCCTAACCAAAAATAGAAACTATTATACCCAGACGGCTATGTTGGCAAATGCAGCCGGCGTAACCCCTAGCTGGGCAGGTGTTGCACCTTATTTTACAATTCGTGGATTTCGGACCAGAAGTAATTTTAGAAATGGCCTCAATGCTTATCTACACTACAGCGATGAAAATAGTAA
The DNA here is from genome assembly GCF_001899705.1 of Sphingobacterium sp. 40-24. Taxonomy (NCBI): domain Bacteria; kingdom Pseudomonadati; phylum Bacteroidota; class Sphingobacteriia; order Sphingobacteriales; family Sphingobacteriaceae; genus Sphingobacterium; species Sphingobacterium sp. 40-24. The sequence goes on from NZ_MKWH01000065.1 coordinate 26,580, forward strand.
TGTACAGCAGCTGGATGTCATAAAAGGACCTAGCGGTACATTGTTTGGCGGTACAAATATGGCTTTCGGTGGATTGATCAATGTGCTTACCTATATTCCCGTTGATAGTATATTTACAAATTTTTCGCTCGCTAAGGGCAACAATGCCCTCCATCGCGCCAATATTGAAATAAATACACCACTGGATTCAGCACATAAATCCCTTTTCAGAATGTTTGGGACATATATCTCTAGAAAGAGTTTCCAGGATCAGGGATTGAATAAAGGCCTTTTCCTGGCACCAAGTTTTAGCTATCAGTTGAGTCCTGACCTTAAGATTAGAATGGAGGCGGAATTCTTGCACAGAAATACCACAAATAATCCCTTGTTTACACCGAGTAATCCGCTTATCGGCGGTATTGCTACAAACGTACAGCATTCTAACGATCTCAATTTGGACTACTACAGCTCTTATACTAATAACAGCTTGCTATGGCGAACGTCTTCATTGAATTTTTATGGAAAAATAAGTTATGCCATTTCGCCTGACTGGCAGTCTGAAACAAATCTGGCCAGCACAAACAGTACGTCAAATGGCGATTATCAAACAAACCTTCTCGCCAACAATAATGCTGCCGTAGCAAGGAAGGTATTACACTATGAATCCGAGGATATCAGTAACTATCAGGTCCAACAAAACTTTATCGGTAATTTTAAGATAGGGGGCTGGGCAAATAAATTATTGATCGGTCTTGACTACCAACGCTATAGTTATGGAGCAAACTATAAAAATGCTGGTTACGTGGATACAGTAGCTATTGCTGGTCCTTCTGCTGCAGCTAATTTATTTCATGCAGATCTGATCCGTAATCTCGTAGTTTCCAAGCAGCCCAATAATTCGGTCGCGCCTCAAAATAGCTATTCGGCTTATGTTTCAGACGTTATCAAACCTACCGATGCGTTGACGCTGATGCTCAGTGCCAGGTACGATAGATTAATCAATTTGGGTACAAAAGATGTATTGACTGCCATCACAACTGCGGATTATAAACAGTCGTCCATTACGCCTAAAATAGGTCTGACTTATCAGCTTATTCCAAAAATTATGACAGTTTTTGGAAATTATATGAGCGGATTCCAAAATCTCGCTCCGACGAGTGCAAATGGAATTGTATATAATTTTAAACCCCAATACGGAAGCCAGCTCGAGACTGGCGTCAAAATAGCGGTTCCTAACAATGCATTTGACCTTACATTGAGCTACTATGATATCAGGGTGCGCAATTCGGTCATTACAGACCCAGAAGATGCCACAAAATATATTCAGGGAGGAAAACAGTATAGCCGTGGTGTAGAGTTCGACATACAGTCCGAACCATTACCCAATTTTTTTATACATGCGGGTGGAGCTTACAACACCAGTAAGTTAACGGTTGCAGATGCAGCCGTTCAGGGATTAAGGCCTGTAAACGCTGGTCCAAAATGGTCTTTCACCTGGTATGCTAGCTATGAACTGCCGGTAAATAGTGACAGCAGGTGGAATGCTGGATTTGGAGGGAATTACGCTGGTGAGGATCTGATTATCAACAGTAAAAGCGCTGGGAGTTTTTATACCAATGCTTATACACTTTGCAATGGCAATATAGGTTATGCTTTTAGACAGTTTCAAGGTAGATTGACTGCCGAAAATTTATTTAATACGCGTTATTATTATGGTGGAAGGGGGGGTATTACACCAGGCAACCTGCGGCAATGCATTTTGTCCATGACCTTGCGTTTTTAGTGCTGTTATCATAATAAGCCTATTGATGGGTTATTCGGTGCTTGTTCTGCAACCTAAAACTGGGATAATTTATTCTTCTTTTTATAAAATCATACTGCGATGAGGTAAGTGGTTGCATCTCGTTGGTGGTCCGATATAGTTTGCTGAAGAACATTAGTTATATTTATTCATCAAATTATCGTTAAGCGTGTTTAGGATGAAGGAATTATTAATTATAAATATTTGCGTATTTGGAGCACTGAAGACAGAAAGCTAGAAAATATATAGAAGAACTCACACCGAGCAGAATCAATGCCCGTTGGATCAACGAATCTAAAAACTTTTCTTTCCTTGAGATTCTATTGTATAATATGCGGCATATTTGTTTTTTTTTGGTTACGCTCCAAACTGCTTTAAATGGTGGTTGCAATGTTTATATATGAACTGACCTAATTGGACTCTGGACATTCTACCAAAGAACCAATGTAGAAATGTATCTTTTTCAAATGTTTTATATTTCTCGATTAATAATTTCCAATTTCGTTTCTCCATTTCTAAATCATGGATGTCTTCATCTACGATAAATACAGCGGATGTGGGCGCGTTTTTGCCAAAACTTGTTGTTTCATCTTTCAATATCCCCTTTATCGCATCTTGACCAACCATTCGCCCTAAAAATGAACGCTTAACCTTTATGGATCCCTGGTAATGTTGTTCACATAATATACAATGCTTGACCATTTGCGTTACTGTCATTTTTCCCCAAAGCGCATCGCTGTCCTCGTTTAATAAATTAATTCTTTCGACGACCGCTTCTCTTATGTTTTTCTCAAATATTGATTTCATATTAGAAACATTTATCTATTCTATCTTGATTTTGATCATTTGCAGTATTACAAATCTAACAGATTTGTTCTTCGATCGACTTTGCATAGGATAAGAAATAGATTTGCGTATCTAACGCATTGATGATAAGTTTAACTTCAAACGGTCATTTTCTTCATCCTTCAAACGTTGAAATTCTTTGATTAGGTAAATTTAAAAATGAGAACTAATCCATCGGCCTGAAAATATCCGCTCCGAAGTATAAACGTCGTGACAACCATTACGTAAATACAATAAATTACAAAGGATAAAATTTTACCCGCTTTGCTCATAATCCTCTGTTTTGTTAAAGTTTTCATTCCGAATATTCTTCAACCAAGTAAACATAATATAGTTTTAATTTAATAAAAAGAGATTTATAATTGGGAGTCCTCAACAAAATTTAGACTAATTTTTTATTTAAAAATTTTATATATCATTTTATACATTTATAAAAAAATATTAATATTGTATTTATGTAATACATAATATTGTTGGCATTTTCTTAATCTAACCAATTAATCTTAAACATCTGCTAACCATTGAAGAACATTTTAATAACCGATATGGAATCGAATCAAGTGGAAAGTCAAGTAGAGTACAAAATTTTGCGCTGTATAAAAGACGGAGATATGCAAGCATTTTCCTTAGTTTATAACTTTTACTGGGATGCCCTCTATAACTTTGCTTTACGATTAATGAAGGAAGAATCGCTAGCACAAGATGTTTTACATGATGTCTTTACCGAATTGTGGGCACGTCATAAAAGATTAAACATCCAATCATCGTTAAAAGATTATTTATTCATTTGTACAAAAAACAGATGTTTTAAACTGCTGGGGAAATTACGTAGGTTAAATGAATTAGAGGAACACCTGTTGTTAGACATAGCTGTTGAGCATGATGAGCTTTCATATAAAGAACTCTCTGATCAGCTTGATGGATTATTAGCGAGACTTCCTACCAAAACAAGAGCAATATTTATCATGAGTCGCGAAGATGATTTATCCTACAAACAAATCGCCAAAAAAATGAACCTTAGTATCAAATCTGTAGAATATCATATATCAAAAGTCTTGAATAAATTACGAAAAGCCTTATAATTATATTCACCTTTTCGTTATTTTGTCATATTAACAAATTAAAATCTTTCAAATTCATCCGTATTATAAGCATATGCCCCTAAACGATAGAGAAGATATAAAAAAACAGACTTTTGATCGTATTCTAACAACGATTAGTAGACAGAAACGTAAAAAGCGTTTGTTGCGTGGGGCTATCCTATTTTTTGTTTTATCTATTTGTTCTACTAGCTTATACATTTTTTATCCTCGCTCCATTAATATCTCCCCCCAAAAATCTGAGCACATTTATGCGGATATTACAGCTGGAGACATCACAATTTCAGGATCAAGGCCCATGTCCCTTGCTGAATGGGAGAATAATAAAAACAAACCTTTCAAAGTCAGTAAAAAGAAAGATATGTTGATTATTGAACAGACAGAATCATCAACCTCCGAATTTGATGATGTTGTTCTGCGCGTTGGGGTTGGTGGATTGTATAAGGTTTTGTTAAAAGATGGAACTATAGTATTTCTTAATTCTAATTCTGAGCTGAGTTACAAAGGCGATTTTTTAAAAAATCGGATTTTAACTTTAAAAGGAGAAGCCTTTTTTGAGGTTGCTAAGAGACAGCAGGCTGATATTAAACAGGAGTTTATTGTTCTGACAGATAAACAGCGGATAGCTGTTTTAGGTACAAAGTTTAATGTTTTGTCTCGTGAAGGAGCCGAGCAGACTGTATTAACAGAAGGAAGTATAGCTTTAAAAAGTATTAAATCAGGAAAAAACGAGTTGCTTGTTCCTGGAGAGATGGCCATGCTGGATGATCAAGGATCTATTGATAAAACAATTGCTATAACCGAAGATTATACGTCGTGGAAAGATGGTAATTTGTATTATGAAAATAAAAGCTTGCGCTATATTCTCTCAGATCTTTCTAATATCTATCCAATTCATTTTGATCCCAATAAAGTTCCTAATCGAAATTTTACACTTTTTCTTAAAAGAGATCGCTCGTTTTCTGAGATTTTGGATCTCATAAAAAAATCAGGCAATTTGAACATCACGTTAAAAGGTCATGAATTAATTTTTTAAAAAAATTTTTTAGGGTAATCGCGTTTGGGAGACTCTTTATTGTAAGAATGGGAATAATGCCCCTTTTACAATAAAGCCTAAAAATATGAATAAAAAATTTCACCTGAGAAAAAACAAATTTTGGTTTGTTCGGGACCAATCTGCTTTAACTTTTCTAAAGCGATCGTCAAGAATAGGTACTATCCTTGGTTTAATAGCTCTCCAAAGCCTTCCCTTAGCCAAGGCACAAGAATTAAACCTCAATCTAAAAAATGCAACCTTATCAGAGGTCCTAAAAGAGATACGTAAACAAACGGGATATCAGATTATTTATGATTCGGATATTTTGCAAAACAAAAAATTAATCTCTTATTCTGGTTCCAAATTGGATTTGAGGTTAGTGTTGAAAAAAGCGCTCACGGAGCAGGATCTAGATTTTGTGATTGAAGGTAAAACTATTATTGTTAAACCACAGGAAAGGAATAGTTTCAAAAATATCCCAAATCAAAAATTAGAAAAGATAGAGATTAAAGGTACAGTTTTGAATGCATCGGGAAAACCAATTGCGGGTGTGACTGTGACAGAAAGAGGTACCTCAAATACTGTATTGACAGCAGAAGACGGAACATTTACTTTAAAAGTAGCAAATGAAAAATCTATTTTGGATTTTTCCTATGTGGGGTATGCTTCTTTAAGTGAAAACGCTAGTCGCAACCCAATGCTGTTGACAATGGCCAGTCAGGATAGAGCCTTGGAAGAAGTTGTCGTAGTGGGGTACGGAACTCAAAAGAAGGCAAATTTGACTGGTGCGGTTTCTTCCCTTGATGGTAAAGAGTTAGAGTCAAGACCTGTGCAGAATGTTGGACAGGCGCTGCAGGGCATGATTCCTGGGTTGAATTTACAGACAACTGGATTGGGCGGCGAGCTAAATCAAAATCTAAGCGTCAATATCCGTGGTGCGGGGACGATAGGCGTAGGGTCGAGTTCATCAGTTTTGGTTTTAATTGATGGGATGGAAGGTAATATGAATGCGCTGAATCCTCAGGATATTGAAAATATCACCGTGCTTAAAGATGCAGCAGCTTCTGCTATTTACGGCTCCAGGGCACCTTTTGGAGTTATCCTCATTACAACAAAATCTGGAAAATCGGGGAAGATAACAGCAAATTATAACAATAATATAAGACTGGGCAAGCCAAGAGGGCTACCAACGATGTTAGATTCCAAAACATTTGCTTACTATTTTAATGAAGTCGCAGCAAACGATGGTGAGGGTGCAAAATTTTCGCAGGAGGTATTGGAACGGATTGACGCTTATCAGAAAGGAGAAATAGAAACGACAACTACCCCAAATGCTAGTGACAGATTTCAATACTATACGGGATCTAATGGGAATACAAACTGGTTTAAAGAGTTTTATAGGGACTTTACAACTTCCCATGAACATACGCTCAGTTTGAATGGCGGTACTGAAAAGCTAAATTTTTATAGTTCTGCAAATTACATGGATCAAAATGGTTTGAACAGATTTGCTAATGATAATTTTCAACGATATTCGATAGCTACGAAAATCAATGCAAAGATTAGCGATAAGGTGGACCTCATGTACAATACGCGTTTTGTACGTGAAGACTACGAAAAAGCAAGCCATATGAATGATTTATATTATCATAATATAGCGAGAAGATGGCCTACGATACCTTTGTACGACCCAAATGGAAATTATTCCGAACCAAGTGAAATATTGCAGCTGCAGCAAGGAGGACGTTCAAAATTTCAGAAAGATTTTCTTTATCAGCAGCTACAATTACATTATCAGCCAATCAAAAACTGGAATATAACAGGAAATGTCAATTACCGCATTACGACTCAAAATGACCATGCCGAAATTTTGAAAGCTTATTCAAATGATGCAAAAGGAAACCCGTTTCTCCTTGCAGTAGGATACAATGCTGCGGGGTATACCAATGTGTCTGAATACAATCGCAAAGACGAATATTTCAGTACAAATTTCTTTTCAGATTATTCCTTTGACCTCAACGATGATCATCATTTCAAAATTTTGGCTGGTTTCAATTCAGAGCTCAATAAGTATAGAGATCTCAATGGAAGCATGAGCGATCTGATCACAGATAATATACCGACATTGAATACTGCCACCACCAATCCAAGGGCTTCTGGGGGCTATCAACATTGGGCTACCGCTGGTTTTTTTGGACGATTAAACTATAGCTACAAAGATAGGTATCTTTTTGAGGCTAACGGACGATACGACGGCTCTTCACGTTTTCCAAGAGATTTGCGCTGGAATCTCTTCCCCTCAGTTTCCGCTGGATGGAATGTAGCAAATGAGTCATTTTGGCCTATTAAGGAGCATGTTTCCATGTTTAAGTTACGTGGTTCCTATGGCGAGTTGGGAAACCAATATACGGACAATTGGTATCCTTTTTATGCAACAATGCCAGTAAGTATAGCTAATGGTACCTGGCTTTTGAATGGACAAAAAACAAATACAGCCAGTGCACCTGGGCTTATTGCCTCAACTTTGACCTGGGAGCGTGTATCAAGCTGGAATGTGGGGTTGGATCTGCGGGCACTTTCCAATCGTTTAGGTTTATCTCTTGAAGTCTATCGTCGGAATACATTCGATATGATAGGACCAGCACCAGAACTTCCCGCTATTTTGGGTACAGCTGTGCCGCGATTAAACAATGCCGAGATGAACTCCAGAGGCTTTGAAATTGAGTTAAATTGGAAAGATCATATCGGTAAATTGAATTATAGCGCGCGAGCTGTCCTTTCCGACGACCGTCAGACAGTCACCAAATATCCTAATCCTACAGGTACGTTGAGTACCTGGTACGATGGCCGCAAGAATGGGGAGATCTGGGGATATCAAACTTTAGGAATAGCACAGAGCGCAGAAGAAATGGCTGCACACCTCGCTAATGCCAAACAGTCTTTCGGGACAAACTGGCAAGCTGGGGATATTATGTATGCTGATCTCAACGGGGACGGTCAGGTTAATAATGGAGCCAATACGTTGGCGAACCCAGGGGATCTGGCAATTATAGGAAATTCGGCCCCACGCTATCGTTATAGTTTTGATTTAAATTTCAATTATAGTGGATTCGATTTAGGGATTTTCTTGCAAGGTGTTGGAAAACGCGATTATATGCCCAATGGCCCATATTTTTGGGGGGCGAATGGCGGGATGTGGCAGTCTGCTGGATTTGTTGAGAATATGAACTTCTACCGCGATGAGAATTCCACGATGGTACAGAACGGTGTTTTAGGTGTTAATAAAGATTCCTATTTACCAAGACCATATTTTAACACCTCAAAAAATCAGCAAACACAAACTAAATATTTGCAGAGCGCCGCTTATTTACGTTTAAAGAATGCTCAATTTGGATATACGTTTTCTCCACAGCTATTGGCCAAGATAGGATTTACCAAAATTCGTATTTATGCATCAGGTGAGAATTTGTTGACTTTTACCAAAATGGCTAAGGTTTTTGATCCGGAAACCGTTGGACTAGGAGGATGGAACGATGGAAAAACATATCCATTTTCGACGACTTATTCTTTTGGCCTTAACTTGAATTTTTAATTAGATATATATGAAAACGACATATTATTTTTCTACAATTTCTTGGTTGTTATCGATGACCGTGCTGTTCACTTTGCATTCCTGTAACAAGTATCTGGACAGGGAACCCTTATCCAATGTAACGCCGCAGGAATATTTAAATACCGAAGCTGATTTAGCCGCATATACGGTTGGACGTTATGCCTTTCCATCACATTCTGGCTGGGGGCTTGGCACATTTGCCAACGATAACGGTACCGATAACCAGGTGACTTCAAGTTATTCGACTCGTTGGGTTCCGGGAGAATGGCGTGTGCCGAGTTCGGGCGGCGAATGGGATTTTGCTCAGATTAGACAGTTGAACTATTTTCTCGAACAGGTACTTCCAAAATGGAAGAGCGGTAAGTTAACAGGAAATTCAGCAAATATAACTCATTATGTGGGTGAAGCGTATTTTTTGAGAGCGTATGAATATTTTAATAAAGTACAGGCGCTGGGTGATTTTCCGATTGTTAAAAATACACTCAAAGATAATATGGAGGAGCTGACGGCTACTTCCATTCGACAACCTAGAAATATGGTGGTTAGATTTATTCTTTCTGATTTGGATTCGGCAATTACGTTGTTGAACGATGTAGCCCCTGACGGAAAAAACCGTATTTCAAAAAAGGCCGCTTTACTTTTTAAATCTCGTGTAGGGTTATTTGAAGGCTCTTGGCTAAAATACCACAAAGGAACTGCTTTCGTCCCTGGCGGAACTGGCTGGCCGGGCGCAAAATCGCACCCAAATTTTTCGATCAATATCGATAATGAGATCAATTATTTCTTAGAACAGTCGATGACTGCAGCTGCTCAGGTAGCCGATGCAGTCGAACTTGTCGGAAATACAAAGGATGATGGTTATAATTCATCTTCGAACCCCTATTTCAAAATGTTTGGCGACGAGAATCTAAATGGTTACAGCGAAGTACTTTTATGGCGGAGTTATTCAATGCCTTTAGGAATTACGCATGCTGTAAATCACTACATGAACCGTAATGGCGGAAATTCTGGATATTCAAGAGGCCTTGTGGAAAATTTTACGATGAAAAACGGACTGCCTATTTATGTTTCGAACTCCGGTTATGCAGGCGACGATTCCATCAGCCTCGTCAAAAAAAATCGGGATAATCGCTTACAGCTCTTTATGAAAGCACCTGGTGAATTGAGTTATACCAACCAGATTTCTTCGACAGGTGCTGTACAGACAGAGCCGAGACCAGATATTATCGGACTAGCCGAAACAAGGTACGTGACAGGTTATGCCGTGAAAAAAGGAATGAGTTATCTTTTTGCCCAAGCTGAGGGACAGACTGGTACCACAGGCTCAATTATATTTCGTGCTGTTGAGGCTTATTTAAACTATATTGAAGCAAGTTATCTTGCAAAGGGAATGATCGATGCAAAAGCGAATAGTTACTGGACAAAAATCAGAGAAAGAGCAGGTGTAAATACAGATTTTATGGCAACCGTAAATGCGACAGACATGCAAAAGGAAGCTCAAGGTGATTTTGCAGCATATTCTGCTGGGCAGTTACTATCCGACAAACTTCTTTATAATATTAGAAGGGAGCGCCGTTTAGAACTAGTTGCTGAGGGATTTAGATTTAATGATCTTAGGCGTTGGCGGGCGTTGGATCAATTGGCAAGCAATCCATACATTATTGAAGGGATGAGACTGTGGGGGCCTATGCAAGACTGGTACAAAGATAAAGGTGTATCGACTTTAATCGTACCCGGCACAGCAGGAAAAACCGCAAATGTGTCCTCACCACAGGAAAGTCAATATTTAAGACCCTATCGGATTAATCTTTCGGCTAACAATCTTGTTCTAAAAGGCTATAGCTGGACCAGTGCCCACTATTTGTCTCCTATAGCCATAAGTCATTTGAGCATAACTTCAACAGATGGTAGCCCAGCTGGTTCAATTATTTATCAAAATCCGAATTGGCCTTTAGTTGCCAATCAGGGAGCCAATCAATAATTGGTCGGAACCTTTACGAAAACTTTGAAGATAAGATAGTTCGGAGATTATTCCGGCTATCTTATTTTTGTCAGATAAATATCAAATGAAGAAAATTAATATCATTACTTTACTATTATTGGCAGCGGTATTTGATGCTGCGGCTCAAAATATGATAGCCTTACAGCCCGGAGAATCAGAATCTGCTATTGTAACCAAGGCCGCCAACGTGATACCGACCCAAAGACAGCTTGATTGGCAAAAGCTGGAAGTGACCGGATTTCTCCATTTTGGGATCAATACCTTCACAAATAAGGAATGGGGTGAAGGGAAAGACGATCCAAAATTATTTAACCCGACACAATTAGATGCAGAACAATGGGTTAGGACTGCAAAGGAAGGTGGAATCAAACTTTTGATTCTTACCGCGAAGCATCACGATGGCTTCTGCCTCTGGCAAACGAACACAACAGACTATTCGGTTAAAAATTCTCCTTACAAAAAGGGAAAAGGAGATGTCTTTGGCGAACTTGCTGCGGCCTGTAAAAAATATGGTATGAAGTTGGGCGTATATCTTTCCCCTTGGGATCGACATGAAGCTTCTTATGGGTCAGAAGCTTATAATGATTTTTTTGTTGCCCAATTGAGCGAATTACTGACCCGATATGGTCAGATTGAAGAAGTTTGGTTTGATGGTGCTAATGGAGAGGGACCTAACGGTAAAAAGCAGGAATACGATTGGAATCGTTATTATCAGGTTATACGTGAAAAACAACCTGAGGCCGTTATCGCAGTTATGGGACCCGATGTAAGATGGGTCGGTACAGAAACAGGGTATGGACGGGACACAGAATGGTCAGTTGTACCGGCTAGTAACCTAGCACAAAATCATATAGCTGCAGGATCGCAACAACAGATGAATATCAAACCGGCCGGAGATATGCGTCATAAAGATCTTGGGAGCCGAGAAAGGATCAAAGAAGCAAAAGGGCTGGTATGGTACCCAGCGGAAACTGATGTTTCTATACGCCCGGGATGGTTCTATCACGAGGAAGAGGATAACAAAGTCAAAAGCCCGGGTAAGTTGATGGATATTTATTTTAATTCGGTGGGGAAAAATGGTGTCTTGTTGCTTAATATTCCACCAACAGCTGCAGGCTTGATTCATTCGGTAGATGCTGCAAATTTAAAAAAGTGGAATGACTGGCGCACAGCATTGTTTTCGAAAAATCTTTTAAGCAAAGCCAAACTCCAGGCTGCAGGCCTCGTTTTAAAAAAATGGAAAAAAATGCCATTCTGGACGACGAAAGATGAAAAAATCAGCATAGCAACTTTTGAATATACCCTACCTAAAGCAACCGCGTTCAACGTTCTTTCCTTACAGGAAACCATCGCTTTAGGGCAGCGTGTCGAGCGATTTAATTTGGAGGTCTGGCAAGATGGAGTCTGGCAAGAAGTGTTGAAAGGAACTACGATCGGTAACAAACGTTTATTGACCTTTCCGACAGTTAGTGCCCAGAAGATAAGAATCAACATTTTACAATCTCGTCTAAATCCGCAGATAGAACAGTTGGGACTCTATTTCAATGAAAGAGGAGTATTTGAATAGCACATCATGATTTCAGTTTTAATTCCAATCACAAAAGATCTGAATAATTTTATTATGTTATACATAAGTTGTATTTTCGGATCTTCATTTGTTTTTAAGAACAAACTCAACCTTAAAATGCTATAGATGCAAAAAGAATCTAAATCTTATTTATCCATGTTTTTAACTCGAGGTGTGAAATTTATACTTTGTGTATTAATATTTATTGGGTCAAATACTTTATTTGCACAGGAAAGAATAGTAACCTTGCTCGAGGATGGATGGAAATTTATAAAAAATGATCAGCCAAACTTCGCTGATATCGGATTGATTACAAGCGAATGGCAGACTGTTCGAGTTCCGCATGATTGGGCAATTTATGGCCCGTTTAGTGCCAACAATGATAAGCAGCATATGGCTATTGCCCAAGATGGGCAAAAGGAAGCATTGGAACATGCCGGCCGGACTGGTGGACTTCCGTTTGTTGGCGTTGGCTGGTATCGTAAAGAATTTGAATTACCACAAAACGTTCAAAATAAGCGCACGGTTTTACAGTTTGATGGCGCTATGAGCAATGCTGTCGTTTTTGTGAATGGGAAAAAGGTAGGCAATTGGCCTTATGGCTATAATAGTTTTTATTTTGATGTTTCCGAGTATGTAAGTCCGGGTCAAAATTTGGTCGCGGTAAGGTTGGAAAATAAGTCTGAGTCATCCCGCTGGTACCCTGGCGCAGGACTATATCGAAATGTTCGATTGGAGATCACTGAAAAAACAAGTATTGCGCATTGGGGTACCTATATTACGACACCTGAGATCACAAAAGATTTCGCTCGAATTCAGGTTCAGACTGATTTAGTCGGTATAGATCTGTCGGAAGATTCTCTTTCCTTAGAAACTATTCTTATAGACAGCGATGGAAAAATCGTGGCGAAGAAGAATGATCGAATTGGCAACTACCAGATCCAGCAGATGCAACAGGAATTGTTCGTTGAGAAACCACAATTATGGGAATTGAAATCCCCCAATTTATATAAGGCTGTCAGCAAGCTCTATCAGAACGGCAAATTAATCGATAAATATCAAACAGTATTTGGAATCAGAAGCATTGCTCTGGTACCAAATAAAGGGTTTTATTTGAATGGAAAGCTGACTGCATTTAAAGGAGTGTGTTTGCATCATGATTTGGGGCCGTTGGGAGCAGCTGTTAATGAGGCCGCTATTAGGCGGCAGTTGCGAATAATGAAAGATATGGGCGTTAATGCCATTCGCACTTCTCATAATATGCCGGCGCCGGAACTGGTGCAAGCCTGTGACGAAATGGGAATTATGCTAATGGCGGAAAGTTTTGATGAATGGAAAATTCCCAAAATGAAGAATGGGTACAATCAATATTTTAACGATTGGGCCGAAAAAGATCTCGTCAATCTGATACGGCATTACCGCAATAATCCAAGTGTTGTGATGTGGTGTATTGGAAATGAAGTACCTGAACAAGGAAGTCCTGATGGATCGAAGGTCGCGCGGTATCTGCAAGATATTTGCCATCGTGAGGATCCATCTCGACCTGTTACCCAGGGGATGGACAACCCTGATGCGGTTATAAATAGTAGCTTTGCCTCAACGATGGATGTTGCAGGCTTTAACTATCGCCCATTTAAATACCCCGAAGCCTATAAAAAGTTACAACAGCAGTTAATTCTTGGTACTGAAACAGCGTCTACTTTGAGTTCTAGAGGTGTTTATAAATTTCCCGTTGAAAGAAAATCAATGGCAAAATATGACGACCATCAGGCTTCGAGTTATGATGTAGAGCATTGTTCATGGTCGGATTTGCCTGAAGATAACTTTATCCAGCATGATGATTTACCTTACGCAATAGGTGAATTTGTCTGGACAGGGTTCGATTATTTGGGCGAACCGACTCCCTACTATACAGATTGGCCAAGTCATAGTTCTTTGTTCGGTATTGTAGATCTTGCCGGTATTCCTAAGGATCGATATTATCTTTATCGTAGCCATTGGAACCAGGAATCGCATACACTTCATATTCTTCCTCATTGGAACTGGAAGGGACGCGAAGGACAGAAAACGCCAATTTTTGTTTATACGGATTATCCTGCAGCGGAAATTTTTATCAATGGAAAAAGTCAAGGAGTAAAAAGGAAAGATTTTGATGTTACTTTGGAAAATTCTAAGGAAAAAAAAGCACAAAATGATTTTATGCGCCAGAAGCGCTACCGTTTGATGTGGATGGATACTAAATACGAACCGGGCACGGTTTCAGTAGTTGCCTATGATTCTTTAGGGAATATAGCTGCAAGAGATAGTGTAAAGACTGCAGGTAAGCTATATACTATACGTTTAGAAGTGGACCGGAAACAATTGAAAGCAAATGGAAAAGACATTGCTTTTATCACAGCTACGCTCGTTGATAAACAGGGGAATATAGTGACAAGCGAAGACCGGGAATTAAAATTTAAGGTAAAAGGGCAGGGTGCATTTAAGGCTGTAGCGAATGGAGATCCAACAAGTTTGGAATCATTTCAGAAACCCGTCATGAAGTGCTTTAACGGTCAATTGGTTTTTCTTGTTGAGAGTAGAGAGTCTGCGGGCGAAATTATAGCAGAAGTAGAAGGAAAGGGATTGAAGATAGCAAGTGTCAAATTAACAGTGAAGTAAACTATGCGAGTTCAATTTTTACTTTTATTTTTCAGTCTGTTTACATTCTTTATTGAAGGCAAGACATATACTCGGTACCATAGAAGATTAAATCAGCAGGGCACGACGTAGCTTGTGCTGGGATCTCTGTCAAAACATGTCCCACTAAGAATATTCAAGAGCTTTTGCCGGATATGAACGTAAAGTGGGAGTACCTGTTTTATTTAAAAGATATAGGGTGAGCGAAGGTAAAAAAAGCTTATTTGCTGGCTATTTCGGCAAAATCAATAGAAATCAAGCGTGCTTCTGAACGAGCTGCATTTTATGTTGTACAAAGTTTATGTCAGCTTTTGGGATTGATAGACTTGAAGAGCTGTCGGCGCTACATTCATTGTATTTTTTAAGTTCCAGTTCCATAATTTGATAAAATAGGATTTTGTCTTTAAAACCGTTTTATAGTTGATACAGGATTTATACATGTCGTTTGGTTACCTTTAGAAATAAGGTAATTTATTGAAAAACCCGAGTTCCCCCGGCAAAGGTAGATTTCAAATAGTCACTTATATATTGCGAAGGTATTGAAACTTATGTAATACATAAAATATTTTTCTATCGAATCCACTTTTGATCTTGTTATAAATTCCGATAAATAATATAATCAACTATTGTAATTTAACTTGGTAATTGGTTTATTCATAATTTGTTATTTTAAAAATTTCTAAAATATGGTCAGAAAACTTACTTTATCTTTGTATTCAGGTAAATAAGTTTTAAATGGTTTTATTTATTGCTAGTATTTCCTGATCGGCACGTTGGAAGGCGATATAAAACAAAGAAGGAAACGGACAACGCTTCCTTCTTTTCTAAATTTCAGATGTATAAAAAGAAGATTTTTACATGTAGATGTTTTAATCTATTTTATCGGGAAAAGGAATTTGCTGCCCTGTAGCCTTATAAGTAGGCAACTGAGCTTTCCAGGTCCGGAGCTGATCCGAGAGTAATTTGCTGAGTTCGCTGGTTTTACCCGTCATTTTTTTGGCAAGGTTGTTGAGCTCACCGATATCTTGCTGCAGGTTGTAAAGTTCAAGCTTTCCATTTTTCATGTCGTAAAGCAACTTATAATCACCTTGTC
>NZ_MKWH01000066.1:0-42056 GCF_001899705.1 Sphingobacterium sp. 40-24
AAAACAAAAAACAGTAGCAACCTATCGGCTACTACTGTTTAAATTATTTATTTTTAATCACTGAAAACCTGTATCGATTTTTCAGGACTAGTCAAACTTTCCACAGTATAGATTCTATACGATTCGCCTTGCGCCAAATCTGGACAAATCTGGGGCAGATGTTTCCAATTTAACATAAGAGAAAGGAGCGGATTTAGTGAAGGAATTGCCATCGTTATAGGGAACTCTTTCTCGAGATGACTTGATATCACCGCAACAAATCTTTACTTTTGACCTAAAGCAAAGTAAAAATTTCAACATGTCATCTATTCTTATAAAATCTGCACAACTAGTCAATGAAGGTAAAGTTGAGGTTGCTGACGTATATATCAGCAATGGTCGAATCGAAATGATTGCTCAGGAAATTAATCATCCTGCTGATCAGGAGATAAATGCTGAGGGGCTACACTTGCTACCGGGACTTATCGATGACCAGGTTCATTTTAGAGAACCCGGGTTAACTTATAAAGCGGATATATGGCATGAGAGCCGCGCCGCAGTTGCTGGTGGGACAACCTCCTTCATGGAAATGCCTAATACTGTCCCGAATACGTTGACTCAGCAGTTGCTTCAAGATAAATATGATATTGCAGCAAAAAATGCATTGGCCAATTACTCATTCTTTATGGGGGCGGCTAATGATAATCTTGAGGAGGTGCTTAAAACTAATCCAAGAGATGTCTGTGGTATCAAAGTTTTTATGGGGTCATCTACAGGGAATATGTTGGTGGATAATGAAAAAGCGTTGGAAGGGATCTTTGCGAATGCTCCGACCTTGGTGGCTACGCATTGTGAAGACGAGGCGACGATAAAGGCAAATCTGGCCCTATTTAAGGAAAAATATGGTGAGGATGGATTGAAAATTGAGATGCATCCATTGATTCGTTCTGAGGAAGCCTGCTATTTATCCTCGTCGAAAGCTGTCGAATTGGCAAAAAAGCATAATACACGCTTGCATATCCTTCATATATCAACAGCCAAAGAAATTGCATTATTTAGTCATGATATTCCATTAAAGGATAAAAAAATAACGGCTGAAGCTTGTATCCATCACCTTTGGTTTTCTGATCAGGATTATGCTTCAAAAGGTAATTTTATCAAATGGAATCCAGCTGTAAAAACAGCCAATGATCGCGACCAAATTCTAAAAGCTTTATTAGATGGGCATATCGATGTGATAGCGACAGATCATGCTCCGCATACAATGGAGGAAAAATCGCAGCCCTATGCTTCAGCGCCAAGCGGAGGACCTCTTGTACAGCATGCATTGCAAGCCTTGTTGGATATGGTCAAAGCGGGAAAAATGACCCTGGAACAATTGGTGCAAAAATCTGCACACAATACGGCTACATTGTTCCAAATCGAAGATAGAGGTTACATTCGTGAGGGATATTGGGCCGATCTTGTGTTGGTCGATCTGAATAAACCTTATACGGTTTCGAAAGCAAATATCCTGTCAAAATGTGGCTGGTCACCATTTGAGGGACACACATTTAGCTCAACGATTGAACATACTTTCGTATCAGGTAAACTTGCTTTCTCCAATGGGCAACTTATTGAGAAAGGTGCTGGTGAACGTCTGTTGTTCAACCGATAGTATTTAACAATGGAAAAAAGAGCCTTTCTAAAATCGGTTGCTTTAAGCATGTTGTCTATTCCTGTACTGGGAATGGGATTGCCAACCGGAGACAAAAATGAATTGTACGGCCAAGCGGCTTTGCTTGCAACGAGGTTAAAATTGGGGGATACCATAGGTTTAATTACACCTGCAGGTGTATTGGATGAGGAAGAGTCCATTAGCATTGCGCGTGAAATATTCGAGACACAGGGTTTTAAAGTAAAAGAGGGTAAACATATCCGCAGCCGCTATGGTAATTTGGCCGGTACCGATCAGGAGCGTATTGCCGACATACACGATATGTTTGCAGATAAGACTGTCAAAGCGATTGTCTGTATCAGGGGCGGATCGGGTACTTCGCGCCTTTTGGATCGGCTAGATTATAAACTGATTTCCGATAACCCCAAAATTCTATTGGGTTATTCAGATATAACGGCGCTTATTTTGGCCTTGTATGCAAAGACAGGACTAGTTACATTTCACGGAGCAGTTGGTATCAGCACGTGGACTAAAAAACTTGCAGAGGCTTTCAAAGCCCAGTTTGTTGCCAATCAGCCAGCGATTTTTGAGAACCCCAAGTTGAAGGGCGATACCATTGTACAGACTAAAGACCGAATAGCAACAATTCATCCTGGCATAGCAGAAGGAATATTGCTGGGTGGGAATATGACCGTATTGACCGGATTATGTGGTTCGCCCTATCTACCGGACTTTAAAGATAAAATTCTTTTTATTGAAGAGGTAGACGAAGATATGGAACGGGTAGATCGGATGTTCTGTCAATTGAAAAATGCGGGTATATTAGGCGTAATTAAGGGCTTTATTTTTGGCAAGTGCACCAATTGCAAACCATCTGCTGGCTATGGATCCGTAACACTTGATCAACTGTTCAATGATTATATCAAACCTTTGAAAATTCCGGCTTATACAGGGGCAGTCATTGGGCATATTGCCGAACAGTTTATCTTACCCGTGGGTTCAAAAGTTCGTGTGGATGCTTCTCAAGGTACAATTGCCTTAATGGAGCCTGCATTAAGAGATTAATATGAAATTAGTAAAGAATGATTTAATCGAAGCCTTTTCTTTGTATGAAGAAAGGGCTTTGATGCATAGAAGATTTAAACATGGCGATATATTACCGTTATTGGAAAATATCAGGAGCGCTGGACACCTTGCTGTAACGGAAATTGGTCAATCAAGCGAAGGCCGTTCGATCTGTCGGTTACAATATGGTCAAGGGCCAACTAAAATACTTTTATGGTCACAAATGCATGGTGATGAACCTACAGCGACAATGGCATTATTTGATCTATTTAATTTCTTTGGCGGGAAAGATGATGGTTTTGATGCATACCGAAATGAGATAGCATCAAAATTGACGCTATATTTTATTCCGATGCTAAACCCAGATGGTACCGAACGGTTTCAACGTAGGACAGCAATGGATGTGGATATGAATAGGGACGCTCGGGCTACTGCAACCGTAGAGGGAGCCCTATTGAAGGAGCAAGCCATGTTGTTAAAACCTGATTTTGCCTTTAACCTGCACAACCAAAACAATTACTACAATATTCCTGGGACAAATACGCCAGTGGCAATTTCCTTGTTGGCCCCAGCTTATGATTATGCGCGGAATATCAATGCAACACGGGCGGATGCTATGCGTGTAATTGTGGGAATAAATAAGATCCTTCAAGAGGTTGTACCCGATGCGGTCGCAAAGTATGACGATGAACATACACCACGTGGCTTTGGCGATAACTTTCAAAAATGGGGAGTTCGTACTGTTTTAATTGAATCAGGAGCTTATGTAGGTGATAGCGAAAAAATGATGGTCAGAAAATGTAATTTCGTCGCATTGTTAAAAGCATTTGAGGAGATTGCTGACCAATCGTTTGAACAGTATTCGATTACCGATTACGATACGATTCCCTTCAATGATGAAAAGCTCCATGATGTGTTACTGAGAAATTTGACCATTGAGCAGGATGGAGCCCAAATTGTTGTTGATATTGCCATTCGGCAAAATGAAAAGACGATAGGATCTGACTATTGTGTAGTGGGGGTAGTCGAGGATATTGGCGATCTGCAGGATTTTTATGGATATCTAGATCTGGATGTTTCGAGACTTAAGTTTATCCCCGCTAAGAAATATGATAATGCACTTCTAATTAACCAATTGGATCACAACCTTATTCAGGGTCTATTGCGTAAAGGAATAGCCACGGTTCATATTAAGGATTGCGAAACTGCTGGTAAATTGCACCATTTTCCGATTAATATCGTGTCCAGTGAAAATTTCTTGTCTGAGAAACTGCCAAAACTCGGTTCTATGGCAAATTTTTTTATTGGTACGGACGAAGATATCAGGTACGCCATAATCAATGGTTATGTCCTCGACCTTGCCGTTGCTAGTCAGGATCTGAATTATAAAAATTGTGTCTATTAGCTTTTCAATAAACAAAAAAGGTCATTCTAGAATGACCTTTTTTGTTTATTGAAATTAATAACCCGAATTTTGTTGATCTTTTAGTATTGGGTTGGCATTTATCTCAGATTGCGGAATCGGTAATATATATTTTTCAAACGTACGATCAATTTCTTTTGGCCGAGTTTTGATTGTTAAACCCTGAAAATCGTCGTTGAAAGTAATCTTTTTGTTCAGACGGATCATGTCCCAATAACGATGTCCTTCTCCAAACAATTCTTTGCTTTTTTCTTTTAGAATAGCATCTTCACTAATGGAGCCAGCAGTAAATGCCACACGATTTGGAGAACGTTTGCTGATAGCGTTTAAGAATCCAGCAGCTTTTGTAGGGTCAGATGTCGGTTTTTTTAATGCAGCTTCGGCAGCAATAAGATAAATTTCCGACAGTCTAACGACCTTGATATTAACTGCCGTGTTATTGGTATTTCCTTTATCTCCCAATGAATTTAAAGGGAGCGATGTGTTGGTGTTGACGCTGCCTAAGTTTTTATATACTGCTCCCATACGGGTAGCTGAGCTTTCATCACGACCTAAAATTGCCCAGCGGACGTCGCCGGTATCTTCCTTTAATCGATTCAAATAATAATCACTGGCGTAAAACATACCGCCCTGACCACCCGTTCTCCGCATGAGGTAATAGCCTAAGCTAGCCGTTCCAAGATCTGCCTCGCCTTCGTTGATGCCGAGTTCATAGATAGATTCACTGCCATACATACTTGCCCATGAACTTGCCCACTTTTCATTTTCATACAATTTGTATACATTGTCGGTAATGATCTCGTTGGATTTCTGATAAGCATTTTCGTAGTCTGCCATAGTCAGATAGACACGGCTTTGAATAGCCAAATTTGCATAATAGTTGATATAACCATTGTCTGGCTTCTTATTTGCGCTTAGCAGCTCTTGGCCAGCCTTGAGGTCTTTTAAGATTTGTGTATAGACTTCTTCTACAGTGGCGCGGGTAGGTTTGTTGCTGTATAATGCGGAACTGATCACAATTGGCACCCCTTTGGAAGTTTTGTCGTGTGTATACGATTTGCCATATAATCTGACGAGGTCAAAATAAAACAATGCACGTAACGTCAATAATTGCCCTTGTGCATTCGCATATTGTGCTTTGGAAGCAGCATCAACTTTGTCTATTTTTTCCAAAACATCATTTGTCTGTGCGATACAATTATAGATTTGGGACCAGAAGCCACCGAAGTTGTTGGTTTCGGCATCTTGATTGAAAGAATACAATTGATCCAAACCTCTTCCTTGTGAATAGACGGTGAGATCGCCGCCTTTAACTTCACCATAGAGTTCGAAATTTCGACCGTAATAGCTGGACGAAGCGATAAGCCGGCTAAGTCCATTGATTCTGTTTCGGGCATCGCTTGCGCTATTGAATCCCGTATTTGCGTCAATTGAATTTCCAGGTTCGACATCCAGGAAATCTTTACAGCTGCTGAACGACGTCAATAGAGCAGCTGCTATAATGGATATTTTGAATATTTTCATTGTATAAAATTTAAGCATTAAAAACCTAGTTCAATTCCAAATGTGTAGGTTTTCCCAATTGGTGTTTCCCATCCGCGAGTTGAATATTGACCGACTTCAGGATCCGCAATTTTATATTTAGATGCAGTCAATAGATTCGTGCCATTAAAGTAGACACGCGCGTTGCTGAATCCGACTTTATTTAGGAAGTTCTTAGGTAGCCTATAACCAAAGTTGATGTTCTTTAATCTTAGAAAGGAAGCATCATGCAATTGTCTTGAGCTGTATTTTTGAGGGTCTGTTAAGTCATTGCCATCTAATTTTGGTAGCGTACCTCCAGTATTGTTATCTGTCCACATGTGCTCAAATGCATACTCGGAGCGAATTCTTTCCCAATAATAACCGTCATCGGCAACATCCTTGAATGCACCGTCGTAGAGCTTTCCACCAATTTTGTAAATGAAATTGAAGCCCAAATTGAAATTTTTATATTCGAAATCTGTATTTAAACCACCGCTGACTTTTGGAACACCATTTCCAATGATTGTATAGTCCGCTTTATTGAAATCGTAAGTCGCATTGCGTCCGTTATAATCGAAAATATCAGTACCAGTTTGGTTATTGTTAGTATAATAAACGTTTTTTCCATTTTTTTGATCTACACCAGCCCATTCATAACCATAAAAAGCTAGTGTGGACTGTCCTTCTCTATAGATAAATTGGGCCCTCGCGTCCCCGCTCCCTTTTGTGTCATTTCCGACTGACCCTGTAGGATCATACCAGATGATATCTTGTTTGTCGTTAAGTTTTTGGACTTTAGAGGTGATAAATGCGGCGTTTACGTTGGCACTCCATCTGAAATCTTCTTTTTTAATGATATCGCCAGCCAATTCAATTTCTAATCCCTTGTTGTTGATCTGACCTACATTTCTTAATACAGTACTAAATCCCGTCGTTTGTGATGTAGGGACGTCCTGTAACAGATTTTTGGATGTTCTGTTAAAATATTCTACCGATCCCGTAATCCTATTTTTTAGGAAGCCAAATTCCAGCCCCGCATTGGTGGTATAGGACGTTTCCCAGGTGATGTCCGGGTCGGGATTTGATACCAGATTTCCGCCAGGCTGGCCTTTGTAGTTAAAGTTGTTGAAAGATACAAGCCTTCTCCATCCAAAATTATCACTGGGCAATGTACCATTAATACCGTATGAGGCTTTAAGACGTAAGGTATTGATCGCATCATTTTCTTTAAAAGCAGGTAGATTTTTTAAGCTATATGCACCTGATACAGACCAGAAGTCTCCCCATCGGTTTTTAGGTCCCAATTTAGACGAACCATCACGGCGGTAAGACGCTGCTAAGAAATAGGTGTTGTCATAGTTGTATTCGGCTCTTCCGAGATATGACATTAGATTATAACCCCAACTATATGCATTGGCCTCAAATTTACCCGCAGACGAAATATAAGGCAGCTCAGCAGATCCCAGGCCTCTTCCTGTTGTGCGCATGAAATCCGTCTTATTCTTCTCAACCTCAAAACCAGCTAATAAATTCAGGTTATGCTTGTCGAAGGATTTGTTGTAATTGACGGTATTGGAGCTGACCAGTTTTAACATATTGGTGTTAAACTGGTGAACGACCCCGCCATCACTGACGCCATTGAAATGCTTGGCGCTATAATATAGGTAGTCCTTCATGTCTGTGTAATCATATGAGAATACAGTCTTGGCTGTTAAACTGGGTAGTATATTCCAGGTTAAGTTGCTGATAACCCCTAATTTGTTTGTTTTGGAGCTGTTGTCCCACTGTTTGTCATAATAGTCCGCATTGTAAGCATAGCTACCGTAACGATCTGTCCAATCCTCTCCAGTTTTATAGTTTGTCGGCCAATATAGAGGCCATAACAGATTTCGGGATTGAAGGAAATAATTTGATCCGGTATTTCTAGTGTCATTAAATCCCTTTTTTTTGTTGTGGCCAATGTTAATATTTGTTCCAAACTCGAGATTATCAACTATTTTTTGTGTTAAATTCAAACGTCCTGAAATACGTTCGAAATCATTGACTCGGATCCGGCTTTTATCTGTTGTATAACCTAAAGAAGAAAAATACTTTGTGGCATCAGTTCCTCCTGAAAGTGAAAGATTATTGTCTTGATAAATACCGGTACGGAACAATGCCTTATCCCAATCGTAATATTTGCCCTCTCTGTTTTCAATACCGTCAGTCATGCCCAGTATACTCACATTGTCATATCGTCCGGTGCCATTGGTTTCAAAACGATAACCGTGTTTATTGAATTTATTATTCAGCTGCGTTAAAGCATAAGTATTGGCCTCCGCTTCAGTTTTTCCATTTGAGGTGCGATAGTCATAAAAGATCTGATAGAGCATATTGACCTGATCTTGAGGTGACGCGGTCTCGTAATTGTCTGTTGCCCATGTAGGCGTAAAACCAAGTGAGCTCTTAAAATTTACTGTAGGCTTTCCTGTTTTTCCTTTTTTTGTCGTAATTAGGATGACACCATTAGCTGCCCTAGAGCCATATAAAGATGATGCTGCAGCATCCTTCAGTACTGTAATTGTTTCGATATCATCGGGATTTAAATTGCCCATGACATTATTGGAGGTGTAGATGTAATCGCCCATCTGCCCGCCTGAACCCGAGTTTGCAGGAACTCCGTCGATGACATATAATGGTTCATTGGAGGCATTCATAGAACCGATACCCCGAATACGTATACTTGGAGTAGATCCAGCTTGGCCTGAGGGAGTTGATACAGTAAGTCCAGCAACACGTCCGCTGAGAGCGCCTTCAAATGAAGTGACAGGAACATTATCAATGTCTTTGGCTTTTACAGTTGCCGCCGAACCCGTATAGGTACTTCTTTTAGCGGTACCATAAGCGACGACCATAACTTCATCCAATGCTTGTTCATTACCAGAGAGGGAGATGCTGATCGTTTTTCGGCCATTCACTTGGATTTCTTGTGGTTTATATCCCACAGCAGAAATCGTTAGCGTAGCATTAGCATTTGCAGTTAAGGTGAATGAGCCATTCTCGTTGGTTGAAGTTCCCTGATTTGCGCCTTTTACTTGTATTGTAACTCCGCTAATTGGTTTTCCGTTGCTGTCTGTTATTTTACCAGCAATTTGGATCTGTTGTGCATATAAAGACTGCATCGAACTACAGGCTATGAGACACAACGTTGTGAGCACATGTTGTTTCATAAAAGTGTGAATTGATTAATTTAGTTGTTAATATTTTGGTGCTGTCGAGTGTTGGTCAAACTTGCGATAGCAATTCAGTGCAATCTTTTCTTTAAGAAAAAAACATTGCACTGAATATAGGGTTATTTTCTTACAATTCCAATTCCCGGACGGTCGGGGAGAAGGCAATTGCCATTTACCACGGTCATGCCGTCGTATATATCATTTGCAATTAATAAAGCACCGTCTAGATCTGCCCAATCTGTTAAAGGTGCAAGTTGTGCCGCTGCACTGATAGCGCAAGAAGTTTCTGTCATACAGCCGATCATGACTTTCATTTCCAAAGAACGAGCAAGTTCTGCCATTCGCTTCGCTTCGCGCATGCCCGTGCATTTCATCAGTTTAATGTTAATACCCGAATAAACCCCCTTTAAACCCGGCACATCGACCAATCGTTGGCATCCTTCGTCGGCGATTGTGGGAATTGGGCTATGTTCTGTCAACCAAGCATTATCATCGATCTGCTCTTTAGGCATAGGCTGTTCTAAGAAAGAAACATTTCTTTCTGCAAGCCAATGCGCCATCTCCAAGGCTTCTTCACGTGTTTTCCAACCCTGGTTCACATCGGCGCATAATGGTCGATCGGTAACCTGACGGATGGTATCAATAATCATTTTGTCGGTGTCGAGCCCCAGCTTCACCTTTAAAATTTTAAACTGATCAGCCTCGGCAACTTTTTGGCGGATCATTTCTTCTGTATCGATTCCGATGGTGTAGGACGTCGGTGGGATAAGGTCAGGATTTAACCCCCAGATCTTATAATAGGGCTGGTTCATAATTTTACCAAGGATATCATGTAGGGCAATATCAATGGACGCTTTTGCAGCCGTGTTTTTCGAAGCAAGCTGATCAATATAATGCAGAATCTCTTCGGTTTGAAAAGGTGAGTTAAAACCTGTGAGATCAATTTGATTCAAAAACGAAATCACGCTATCTTGTGACTCGCCAAGATAGGGTGGCATACTCGCTTCGCCATAACCGATAACGCCATCATACTCTAATTCGGTCAATACAACCGGTGTTGTGCTTCGGCTAAAGGAAGCTACTGTAAAGACATGGCGCAAAGTTAGCGTGTAAGGCCGAAACCTTAATTTAAAGGCCCCAAAATCTTTACTAATCCATTCAGATTGATTGCTCATCGCTATGTTTATTTATTGTTGTAATAATTGTTTTCAACGACTTTCTGTATTGCGCTATCGTGAACTCCGAGGTAACGGCGTGCAGCAACCACAGTTCGGGTTTGAAAATCATCATAGTTTGCCGCATCCTTTAGCATGCTGTTGATCCGTACCAAGCCTGCAGCATGAATAAAGGTTCCATTGCCGATATAGAGTGCAACGTGTGTTACACGGGCATTAGGATTGCTATTTTTGCCTGCCGCAAAGAATAATAAGTCTGCCGGTTTCAGATTTTTAAGTGCTTTCTCAGGGTCGAAATGCCCATCTTGATCTAAAATGTCGATTTTTTCACCTGCAAGTACTTGTTGCGATGCATCTCGCGGAATTACGAAGCCGTTCATAAAGAAACTTGTTTTAGTAAAACCGCTGCAATCTACGCCTTTTACTGATGTCCCACCCCATAAATAGGGTAGACCCAACATTGTTTTTGCACTGGCAATAATATTTTCCGCCGTAGGTTGGCGTGTTTCAAACCAATTTTTTAAGGTTAGACTTTCTGATTTTTTAATATAACCTAAACGTCCATCCGGATAGGCAATTTCATAAAAATTGCCTTTCTGTCCTTTCAATTGAAGGATGTCACCATAAACGAGATCAGATACCCGCAGGCTTTTTTCATTGGGTTCAGAATATGATTTTCCAAATTCAGCTGTATAAATCACTTTTTCCGCTTGTCGCCAATTGGCCAGCATGGTTTTGTCCATGGCTTCAATAGACGAACTAGGAACCCATGCGATATAGCCGTCGGGTGTACGGACACGGTAGTCACCGCTCTTTTTTTGCAGAAGGTCAACTTGCGTTCCTAATAAAACCTGGCTAGTCAGCTCGGCAGCATTATCTGGAAATGTGCGCATATTTGCGACGGAGAGTCTGATTACTCCAGTCGTTTTTTCGCCTACACTTGCATCGGGCAAGAGCTGTACTTGAATATTGGCTGATATATCTTTTGCCTTTTGCTCTAAAACGAATTTAGCATCTTTTTCAGTTGTTTCGAGCACATATTGGTTCTGTGCTATATCCGCTTTCTGGATGGCCACGATCTTGGTTCTTTTATCGGGAGCAAATTCACGTTTTACGTTTTCTTGCAACTCTTTGATCGTGAAATAAGTCGTGGAATCTAGCTGCTGTGCCTGACTGCTTTCAACCCCTATAAGGCTTGCATAAGCTAAAATAGCGAATTTAAGAGTGTTTTTCATGCGAATTAGTTTGTTTCTAAAGATAGGATTAATTCATAATATAAGTCAATTTTTATTGTCGATTTTTAAGTGATTTTGATGTTATGTTGCTAAAAAACGAATGTTTAGGTTTAATTTTAATTAAATCATCTATTTGCTAAAACCATTTTGTAATATTGCTTATTGATTGTGACGGCAACATTCTTCTTCCGTTTACGGCGAAGCTGTAAAAATGTAGCATAACATTTTACAGCGGATATTGACGAAGTAGGTTTGGGGGAGATCTGATGCAAGATAGTGTAATATGCTAGAAAAGAAAGTGATGCTCTTGTACAGTCAATGATGAAAATTTCTTGTATTCGGTAGACTGAAGGCAGTTTTAATGATTGTTTTTTGCCGGATTAATAAATAGCGATAGTTTTATAAAATAGTAATAAGGAAATGAGTTCAAGACGTGATTTTATTCGGCAAGGTTTGATTGCTGCGACGACAATGGGGACATTAACCGCATTTGATGCGAAAGGATTGACGATTGCAGCAAAAGGCAGTGTTAAAAAATACCCTATTGTAATTTCAACTTGGGACTTTGGGATCGCAGCAAATAAAGCCGCTTGGGAAATATTGTCCAAAGGAGGCAAGGCATTGGATGCGGTAGAACAAGGTGTGCGTGTACCCGAGGCTGATCTCAAGAATATGACAGTGGGTAAAGGTGGTTATCCCGATCGCGACGGTCACGTCACACTTGATGCTTGTATCATGGATGCGGATGGTAACTGCGGTGCTGTTGCCGGAATGGAAAAAATTGGACATCCAATATCTGTAGCACGGCTGGTTATGGAAAAAACACCCCATGTCATGCTAGTAGGCGAAGGCGCATTGCAATTTGCGTTAGAAAATGGTTTTAAGGAAGAAAATCTACTGACCCCGGAAGGTGAAAAGGCCTGGAAGGAATGGTTGAAAGAGAAAAAATACAAACCTGTAGCCAATATTGAAAACCAATCTTTTGCCGCAGAACGTTTGCCGGGAAATCAATACAACCACGATACGATCGGTATGTTGGCGTTGGATGCCAATGGAAATATTTCTGGAGCCTGCACCACGAGTGGTATGGCTTTCAAGATGCATGGTCGGGTAGGAGATAGCCCTATTATTGGAGCCGGACTTTATGTCGATAATGAAGTTGGGGGTGCTACTTCGACCGGAGTTGGTGAAGAAGTTATCCGAAATGTAGGTAGTTTTTTGGTAGTCGAATTGATGCGTCAGGGTTATTCTCCCGAAGATGCCTGTAAGGAAGCTGTTATGCGTATCGTTAAGAAGAAGCCTGCAATTGCAAAGGAAATCCAAGTTGGATTCTTAGCAATTAATAAAAAAGGGGAATATGGTGCCTATGCGCTACAACAAGGTTTTTCCTATGCGGTTTGTGACAGTAAACAACAAGATTTATTGATTAAAGGAAAGCACTACTATAAATAGTAAAAATAGGGGCTTACGGGTTCGAGGAGCGATGATAGCAAGGTATATCATTGCCGATTAATCATTATATTTGTCTAAACTTATAGCCGCAGCTGATGCATCGGCTATAGGTTTATAAAAGTAAGAGTAAAATACGCAAGGTTATAAAAGTATGAAAGCAACATTTGGAGGAGGATGTTTTTGGTGTACAGAAGTTATTTTCCAAAACACTGAAGGGGTAACATCGGTATTACCTGGTTATATGGGGGGACATGTAGATAAGCCGACTTATGAGCAGGTCTGTACGGGTACAACTGATCATGTTGAGGTTGTCGAGCTAGAATATGACGACGAGCTGGTGAATTATGAAGATCTCTTGAAAATCTTCTTTAAGACCCATAACCCGACGACATTAAACCGTCAAGGTAACGATGTGGGTACGCAGTATCGATCAGTTGTTTTTTATCATAATGAAGAACAAGAGATCTTAGCACAGAATTTTATCGATGAATTGGAAAATGAGGATGTTTACGAGGACCCTATTGTCACAGCGGTAGAACCTGCGTCTACATTTTGGTTGGCAGAAGATTATCATCATAATTATTTTAATGATCATCCTGAAAATCCATTTTGTTCAGTAGTCATTGCTCCAAAACTTCAAAAATTCCTAAAAGAGTTTAAAGCTTAAAGGGCAATACTTAAAGTGTTGTATCCCACACAAAAAAGGCTCGAATATTTATTCGAGCCTTTTTTGTGTATTGAAGACGAGTTAGAACATTTCCATCTGTCCTTTATCATCGATTTGGATGTCATTTGGATTAGTGATCTCCAATTTGATGTCGTCATTTTTTTCGGTTGACTCGACCTCTTTTTCCTTCACGGAACTGTCAACTTCTGTCGTTGTACTATCAACTGTTGGTTCTGTGGTATCAGTACTTGATTCGGCTGCCTTTTCTTTACCTTTTTGACTTAAATCTTCATCCGCTGTCAATAGTGTAACCGATTTTACGGTATGGAAAGATAGGCGGTTTCCCTGCGCTTTTATTCCCTTTACATCAATAATTTCAGTCAAAGGCTGATCAAGCGTTTCTTCGGTTTGGGATTTGCCTTTTAAAATCTCCAATTTGACCATCGGTTCAGCCGCATTACTCATCAGGATCAGCTTAGACCCCGCATCTTCATTAATAAAGGAAATGCGTTTTCCAATAGGCTGATCATCAAATTTAAAACGTTTGACAAAGTACGTTCCGCTCTTGCCGTCCTTATGCACAACTGTATAGATATGGTCTGGATAATATTTTTCGATCCGGATCATTTTCTCGTCGAAGTGGTTGCTTAGATCAAAGTTTGCTAATTCGTAGCTACCATCCGAAAGGACTACTAATATCTTGTCGTCGCCGTCAAACTCGCCAAGGTATTGTCCTCGCTCATCAGCGTTTAGACGTTTCATGATGGTATCGTACCATATTTTTCGTCCTGCAAGTGTGGAGACACCAGAGCTTTTAAAGCTGATTTTTTTGACAGGATATTTTGATACAATGTTTCCTTGTGAAGCACGGCCCTTGATTGCAATCTCGGCAAAGTCCATGTCAAAATTCAACTTACGCAATTTTGTGTGCGGTTTAAGCTGTATATTAACGACTTCCGCTTCACCATTGGGATTGGCTGTGAAATACAGGATTTTTGAGCCCTTGGATCCCTTGGACACATCATATTCCTTATCTCGCGTAACTCCTACTACCGAGAAACGTTTGATAAAACTGGTTCCAGTTTCACCTTCTTTATAGATGGCGTTATAGATTGTCCGTTCATCACCTTTTTTGAAAACAGCAACGTGGATAATTCCTTTTCCAACAAATACTTTATCCTGAATTTTACTGACAACATATTTGCCATCTTCGCGGAATACAATAATATCGTCGATATCCGAACAGTCGCATACAAACTCATCTTTCTTCATTCCCGAACCAATAAATCCTTCTTCGCGATTGACATATAGTTTGGTATTTGCTAGCGCAACTTGGGTCGCTTCTACTTTGTCGAATACCCGCAGTTCAGTTTTACGCTCGCGGTCTTTACTATATTTATCACGCAATTTCTCAAACCATGCAATGGCATATTCCGTCAATTGACGTAGATGACGCTTGACTTCTTTGATCTCATTTTCGAGTGTTTTCATCATTTCGTCCGCTTTTTTAACGTCGAAACGTGTAATGCTACTCATTGGTTTATCGATCAATTTTTTGTAATCTTCTGGACGTATCTCGCGGTAAAATTGATCGAAGAAAGGTTCAAACAAGCGATTCAGAACTTGCACAACAACCTCAAAGTCACCTGCATTTTCATAATCCG
This sequence comes from Sphingobacterium sp. 40-24, assembly GCF_001899705.1. Taxonomy (NCBI): domain Bacteria; kingdom Pseudomonadati; phylum Bacteroidota; class Sphingobacteriia; order Sphingobacteriales; family Sphingobacteriaceae; genus Sphingobacterium; species Sphingobacterium sp. 40-24. The sequence goes on from NZ_MKWH01000066.1 coordinate 15,054, forward strand.
GATGCTTGTACATCCCCTCTTGAATAAATATTTTTAATAAACTACTGAAGAAGATTTTTTCTTGAAGATCGTTTAAACGAATCTCCAATTCTCGTTTCAATAAATTTTTGGTGTTTATTGTGTTTTCAGTCAGAATGTCGTTGACACTCATAAAGTGAGGTTTCTCATCCTTGATAACACAGGTGTTAGGAGAGATAGAGACTTCACAGGCGGTAAAGGCATATAATGCATCGATCGTTACATCGGGAGAAATTCCAGGAGCCAAATGTACAATGATCTCTACATTTCCCGCTGTATTGTCCTCGATTTTTTTGATCTTAATTTTTCCCTTATCGTTTGCGGTAACCACGCTTTCAATCAGACCGCCGGTTGTAGTTCCAAATGGAATTTCTGTAATTGCGAGCGTCTTTTTGTCGCGTTCTTCAATTTTTGCACGTACACGGATTTTACCACCACGTTGCCCCTCATTATAATTTGAAACGTCGGCCATACCACCCGTAGGGAAGTCTGGGAAGATATTCGGACGTTCACCGTGTAATACCTGAATTGATCCGTCAATTAGCTCAATGAAATTGTGGGGCATAATCTTGGTCGCTAAACCAACAGCAATCCCTTCGGCACCTTGAGCCAATAATAACGGGAATTTTACAGGAAGGGTGACAGGTTCGCGATTCCGTCCATCGTAACTTAATTGCCACTCAGTCGTTTCGGGATTGAAGACAACGTCATTTGCAAATTTGGATAATCTTCCCTCGATGTACCGTGGAGCAGCAGCAGAGTCACCCGTAATTGGGAAACCCCAGTTACCTTGACAGTCAATCAAGAGATCTTTTTGTCCCAATTGTACCATGGCATCACCGATAGAAGCATCACCATGTGGGTGATATTTCATCGTGTTACCAATGACGTTGGCAGCTTTATTATATCTTCCATCATCCATTTCCTTTAAGGAATGGAGGATACGACGTTGTACGGGTTTCAAACCGTCATTGATATGTGGTACGGCTCTGTCCAAGATAACATAGGATGCATAGTCCAAAAACCAGTTTTCGTATAGTCCTGATAAAGGTATCGTCTGACTTCCGCTCTCTGTTTTTCCTGATCCCAGTTCTTCTTGATTATCTTCCGTTGGGAAGTTCGTTTCGTCACTCATTTACTCAGCAATAGATTAAATTGTACAATACAGAAATGTTCGAAATAGTATTTTATTCGAACGTGTAAAAATACAAAACCATTTTGTTTTATCCCAGCGAAACTATGAAAAGTTAAAAAAATTAGTTTTTAAAACTAATATAATTAGCTTGTTTCGTTGTCAGTGGCCAAATCATACCAATAACAGGGAATATCCCATAGATCGAAATGAAATTCTTCAGTCACCTGAAATCCTACTTTTTCCAAGACATGTCTTGAACCCAGATTTCCCGTATGTGTGATGGCATGTACTTCAAAATGGATCAGCTGTTCTCTATAATATTGCATGCAGGCTTGTGCAGCTTCTGTCGCATAGCCTTTTCCCCAAGATTCCGTTCTGAAACGGTAACCAAGGTCTAAAAAACCGATACGTCCGTTCTCCAATTCGTCAATATATTTAAATCCCGTCCAGCCTATCCATTGATTGCTTGATTTCTCAACGACCCCTAGACGGCCTATACCGTATTTTTCATATTGTTGTTGAATATGCGCGATGGCTTTTTTCATTTCTTCAATGGATTGAACAGGCTCCTTATTCAGAAAGGTATGAACCTCCGGCTGTGAATCCATCGCGAAAAAATAAGCGGCATCATCCATCTCTATTGGACGGATAATTAAACGTTCAGTTTCCAGTATAGGTAAGTGTTTTTCCATATTGTTTATCTCAAGTGTTAGGCATGCTAAAGCCACAATTTGTCGATATCTTTTTGTAGTATTTTTTCTTTCATTTCCTCCTCAAAGTCTCCGAACAGTTCTTTGTTAACAGATTTACTGATTCTGCCATTTTCGAGTACCAAGATTTCATCGCAGGTATCTTTTAGTGTGGAAAAGATATGCGACGAAATTAGGATCGTTTTACCCATTGCTTTTAAGCGTAATATAATCTCCGTAAGCATAATGCTGCTTTGTAGATCAATGCCATTAAAAGGTTCGTCAAGGATATAGTAATTATTGTCCTGAAGTAAAGTAGCTGTCAGGGCTAGTTTTTTTTTCATTCCCGTGGAATAGGCGCTCGCATACTCTTTTAAGGGCAACTCAAAAATATTTCTTTCACTTAGATTCTTGATTTGTTTACCACGTGCATCTGTCAGCAGATAAATATACTCTTCCCCTGTGAGCTTAGAAAGAAAATACGGATCGGAGGTCAGGTAACCTAAATTGTTTTTGAGCGGCGCCAAATCAGATTTTATACTTCCCGAGGCGGTTTCCTGTCCAGCAATACATCGAAACAGCGTTGTCTTTCCGGCGCCATTTTCACCGACGATACCATATACTTTTCCGCTTTCAAAAGTGTAAGTAATCTCGTGGAGCACTTGATGCCGTCCAAAGGACTTGCTGATATTCGTAAGCTCGATCATAAGTGGTTTTTTAGATTGTTGATTGCTTTGATATAATAAAAGGGCAATAGCGCAAGGATCAAGGGGTAAAAGCTAAAACAAAGCGCCAAAGCAAAACCTTCCGGGAAATTAATCTCCCGTGGGTAAGCGACGTATTTTAAGGTGATTGCAAAAGGAAGCAAAAGTAATATTCCGCCCAATACAATACAGACTTTAAATAAATCCGATGGAAAGATTATAACATACAGAAAAAGAAGGGGCAGTACCAAGAGTAGACATTGTAAAATTCCTCTTTTAAACTTTCGCATCAGAAAGACTGTTGGTGTATAATGGTTATTCCAAAGGTAAAAAATAGGTTCCGGTAATTGATAATAGAAAACACAGGCGAGCGCAATGCAAACCACACAAAATAAAACAAGATTGGAATTGGCCACATAAAAGCCGATTCCGGCCAAGAGATACAATACAAGCAAGAGCAGGTAGCTCCGTCGGAATCCGATGATAAATTCAAAAGGTTTTTTTGCGAAAGGTGTCGGAATAGATTTTCCGAAAGCCTTAAATGTCAAAAATGCAAAGATAATAGCCAAAATAGCTAATAACACTGCATAGCCCCATTGGTTGTGGAGGAAAAGAATGATGAAAGACGGCAGCGTTAATAAGCCATTCTCGAATATTCTGATCTTGTGAAAATCTCGCTTACTGTATGTATTTTTGAGAAAGTCATTTCTGCTTTTTTCTGTCAGCAGAAATAGTATTTGAAAATTGCCAAGCAGCAGTGCATAACAACCAAAAAGCGGATATTGAAGCAATGCATAATAAGCAAAATAGCATAATCCAAACACGAGGAAAAAGGCGAGCCAAACAGGCAGTCCTGTCGCCCGAATATGCCGAGATAGTAAAGTATATTGAAGCTTTAAATATTTGCTAACCATGATACAATCAAAAGTAAAAAATAGAAGTTAAAACAAGGGACTGTTCCCTTATTTTTATTTCGGCTTTGCAACGATCGATTGCTGGTCGTTTTGACGCTTGAATTTCTTTATTTTACGGCCCTGTGTCTTTTCTGCCAGCTCAGCATATAGGTCAGAGCAAGTAGCAAAACTACTGCATTGGCATACATAATGACTGGAATTCGTAGGATAACATCACTATAGTACAATCCAGCAAGCAGTGCGCCAAGTCCTATTCCGGCTTCAAGGGAGATATACATGGTTGCAACCGCCTTGCCGCGATGTTCGGGTAAACTAAGGTCAATCGTCCAGGCATTCACAGCAGGGGAGAGTATACCCGTGCCTACACCATAGATGCTTGCGCCGATCATCATGCCAATGAAACTATTTCCAATGCCAATAGCAACGAGTGCAATCGCGATAATAACTATTCCGACAACAATAACCTTAGGTCTTCCATAACGGTCCGAAACTTTGCCGGAAACAAAACGTATCAATACTGACGCAATGGTGAAGGCTAGGAAAAATAGCCCTTTATTTTTGAGTCCAAGGTATTCACTCCAGTCGGGAATTAGGGTTAAAATGACTCCATAAGCGGTGTAAGATAAAAACGTGACGATTCCCGCAGGTAGTGCACGCCATTCAATGATATCTTTTCGGTTTATTTTGAGCATGGAGAGATTGAATTTCTCTTTTTTCGCCAGTGTTTCCTTCATGTTAATGACGATAAGGATGGAGAGAAGTGCCATGAAAGAAGAGCAATAAAACATCACATTGATACCAAAGGCCTCGAAAATAGCGCTGCCAATTGCTGGGCCGACAGCTGTACCGACGCTAAAGGCCAATCCATGCATCCCAAGCGCCTCACCCCATCTTTTTTGTGGAACCAGATCGGCGACATAAGCAGAAGTTGAGGTAGGTTTAAAACCAGTGGAAAAACCATGTATCAATCGTAAGAATAGAAAGCCCGCGACTGATGTTAAAATGGGATAAAGAAAACCACAGATGAAACAGACAATGGATCCAATGGCCATGACTGGTACACGTCCCCAGCGATCGGTCAATTTACCACTAAAAGGCCGCGAAATTCCGGCAGTCAATGTAAACAGCGCTATGATCAACCCTTTGTATTCTGCTCCGCCTAAACTGCTCAGATAATTGGGTAGTTCGGGGATGATCATATTGAAGCTAGAAGAAAATAGGAGTGAGCTTAAGCAAAGTAAAATAAATTGAAGCGTATAGATGGATTTCTGTTCAGCTGGCATGGCGCTATTTTTATCGTGTGTGAGTATTCAAAAAAGAATAATGGATTGTGGCGATTATCCATCCTTCTAGGGAATGGAGCAAATGTACAGTTTTTGGAACGATTAAGCGGTTTCTTTTGGTGGGAAAATAATAGAATTCTTTATATAAGATAGAAAATACGAAGGCGAGGACGTTAGTGCCTAAAAAAAGATTATTTTTGGGAAGACCCTTTATTTAGAACATGCAAAAACTTAGAAATCCTGGTGTTTATTTTGAAATTCCGGTATCGGATTTGAATCGCGCAATCGCGTTTTATAGCCAGTTATTCAATTTTACCTTTGAACAGGAAGATTTTGACGATAACCACATGGCTTACTTTCCATTTCAAGAAACCTTATCTGGGATTACTGGCGCCCTGGCGAAAGGCGAAATTTATAAACCTACACGCGAGGGAGTACTCCTTTATTTACATGTAGAAAATATATCTACTACGTTGGAAAGGGCCATGAGCTTGGGTGGAAAAGAGCTATATCCCGCCACTTTTCATGCCGATCTGGGATTTGCTGTTGCGGAGATTGAAGATTCTGAAGGAAATAGGATCGGGCTACATCAAAAGTTATAAGCGGCAATTCAGATCATATAGCTTATTAGATCAACTGTTGCCGGACTATTTCGCTGCAGAAGATGGTCGTTGCAACGGCTACGTTGAGTGATTCGGCTTGGCCTATGCGCGGAATAGTGATAGCTTGATCGATCAACGCTATTATTTCATCACTGATGCCATTTCCCTCGTTCCCCATAACAATTAGCCCCTCATTAGCCCACACAGTCTGATAAATGGATTGACCATTAAGTAGGGCGCCATACACTTTTAATCCAGTAGCCGGAATAAAATCCGTTAAATCAGTATAGTGGATTTGCAGTCTAGCCAGTGAGCCCATGGTTGCTTGCACTACTTTAGGGTTGTAGGCGTCTACAGTTCCAATGGAACAGATAATATGTTCGATTCCAAACCACTCCGCCGTGCGGATAATTGTACCCAGATTGCCTGGATCCTGCACATCATCGAGTACAAGGCTAAACTTGTTTTTTAAATTACTTGGTACAATTTTCTGCTGTAAAGGAAGTTTGACCAAAGCGAGGATACCTTGTGGCGATTTCAGTGTACTAATCTTTTGGAATTCAGTATCCGTTAGTTCATAGGATTTTATATTATGCGAGATTTTACCCACTTTTGTGTTTGCGTCGCCCGTGTAGAAAATAGACTCAACCTCATAGCTTGATGAAATAAATTCCATCACGGATTTTATACCCTCAACGATAAACAGGCCGTGTTGTTTTCTATACTTTTTATTTTGTAGAGACGTTATTAGACTGATTTGCGCTTTTGACAACATTTTTATTGATGATTAAGTATCCTCGTTTTATCGGATTTGCAAGTATAACGCTTTTAGTGTTATTTTTTGCATCATGCCGTTCTTCAAAATATCTTGACGATGACCAAGCTCTGGTTACAAAAGTACAGATTTCTGGTGTCACCCCTGCATTGAAAGAATCATCCGAAACGTATATTTCCAATCAAATAAGACCTAATTCAAGGGTAAATCTATTTATTTACAATACGTTCAATACTAAAAACGGGCGTTATAAAACCAAGAAAATTCGGAATGTTGGCGAACCACCTCATTTGTTGGATTCGGCAATGGTCGATTTATCCGCCAATCAAATCCGACGCTTTCTATTTTCAAAAGGTTATTTTAAAGCTAAGGTCGAACCAACAATTTCAGTTTCCAAAAAGCGAGCGCATATCGATTTTAAAGTGGATGAAGGTGTCCCATATCAAGTTAGAAATATAGATCGAAAATTTGAGGATGAAGATATTAAGGCAATATTTGAACGGGAGGTACTCCCCAAAACTGCTGTAAAATCCAATACCCAGTACGATGCCGCAAAGTTGCTCGATGAGCGGGAGAAACTTTATATTTCGATGCGTAACAATGGGTATTACGATTATGTAAGGCAATATATGCGTGCTGGGGTAGATTCAACGATCGATGGACCTTTGATCGACTTGAAAATTAATGTCGAAAATCCGTCTGACTCAACGATACATAAAAAGTATCAAATAGATAGTGTTTATATGACGATAAGGAATTATGGAACAATGTCGAAGAAGGAGCCTCGTCGTATAGTAGATTCTGCAAAACGTCTTTTATTTGTTGATGAAACAAATAGTTTCAGGTGGAAACCTTTGGAACGCTATATGTATCTACGCTCAGGTCAGTACTATTCCTTGCGGGAGGAAAATAAGTCATATGACCGATTGTATGAGATGAATGGTTTTCGTTCTGTCAAGATGCAGTTTGTCAAAAAAGATTCCAATAAACTCGATGTGCACTATGATTTCGTTCCAAGACCGCGGATGGGAAACCAGATAGAGGGCGAGTATACCTTTAGTTCGGGTATGAGCGGATTTAATATTGGAAATACATTCTCTCAACGTAATATCTTTGGTGGTTCGGAGCAATTGGAAGTGAAATTACGTTATGGTGTATTGTTTGATCCGCGCCTCGCAGGTGGGCTTTCCAGCAAAATATTCAATAACGATTTTCAAGCGGGCGTAAATTTGGTTATTCCTCGTCTGATGGTTCCCTTTCATATTAATCCAGGTGGAAAGTTTGGTTTGCCCAAAACGACCTACTCGATGACATTGCAGTTGTTCGATCAAGATAAAACCTATTCAAACCGCTATTTCATCACGTCGCTGAATTACTCATGGTATGAAACAGAAAATAAGTACCATAGTTTTACGCCTATTGTGTTGGAGTATCGGGATGGACGCTTGGATTCCAATTTTCGGAACAAGCTTGTACAGGAAGGTTATCAGCTGTATGTACGTAGCAACGACCGTCAGTATTTTGGTTTAGGGACACAATATACCTTTATCCTGAATGGTAAAAAATTGAATAGCAAGGAGGACTTTCAATATTTCAGAGGAACATTGGACGTGAGTGGAAACGTATTGGATCTTATTAGCTCCTTGGCAAAATTGCCTAAGAATGCCGATGGTGAGAAAAAAATATTCGGTGTGCCCTTTCTTCAATACGCCAAGACAGAATTCGATTATCGTTTATACCGAAATCTCGGTGGAAATAGGCAGTTTGTCTTCCGTTTTAATCCGGGGATAGCGATTCCTTATGGTAATAACTCTAAACTGTTGATTTTTGAAAAGAGCTTTTATAGCGGCGGGATGAATGGCATACGCGCATGGCAGGCACGTACCTTGGGGCCAGGTGCCTATAACCGGCAGAGTCTTAGTGAGGATTTGCGTTTAAACCTGCGTAATTTGGATCAACTGGGGGAGATTAAACTGGAAGCAAATGCCGAATATCGATTCAGGTTACTCAATAACTTCCTGGGCGCAAAGATGAATGGAGCAACATTTTTGGATATGGGAAATGTTTGGCGACTGAAGAAGGATGAAGAACTAAATCCGGGGGGGGAGTTTAAATTCAATAAATTTCTTGGGCAGGTCGCCATTGGTACCGGCTTCGGACTTCGTTTCGATTCGGACTATTTTGTCATTCGCTTAGATGCCGGGCTTAAACTAAAAGATCCACAATTCTCAGGTGCTGATCAATGGGTTATCAAGCATTTCTTTGATTCCAAAGAATTTAAGGCCCAATATTATGAAACCCATAGGCCCGACAGGTACAATTTTATTCAATACAATTTTGGAATCGGTATGCCGTTCTAATGTCTAACTGTTTCGTTATGATTTACGTTGATCCCACCAGTTGATGGGACATTCAGACAAACCGCTTTGTTAACCGATGAGATTTTTGAGACTTGAAAATATTGATTCAAAAATTTTACTCAAATCCAAACCTTGGGAATGGTTGAATAAAAAGAAAACTATAGCCAGCGCGATGGCCGTCATAATCACTTTTTTAAACATGTAAGCTATTCCTAACACAATGGCCGGGATAATCAAAAACATCAATCCGCTAATGGCAAAAGGAGAGAGTCCGCTATCGCTCTTATAGATATAGAATAAACGTCCCTTGGAAGTTTGTTGATTCTTATGGCTAAAGAAAACAAAGGTTGATGACTCAATTTTCTGATTAGGGACAGCAACACCCTCATGAAATTGTAGTGGTTGCGAGAAACCATTGATGGTAAATAGGTAATTGCCATTAATGGTCTCATTGGTGTTTCCCAATGAATCCAATGCAACTACAGCCAGTTTTCCATTTTTGGAAAGGTTTTCTTTTACGATAAAGTTTTGGATATTTTGTTCTTGAGCAGCTGCCCAAAAAGGTATCAGTAACAGAAAAAATATAATCTTTTTCATCGTTTTATTTTTATTCAATTCGCGTTTTCCCTTTTTAGGGTCTATTTGCATAGCGCTAATATCATTTGGAGGATTGATAGCATCAATACATCAAATCCGATTTCCTTGAAATGAGACTGCAATTTTAGGGATTTTAATTTTCTTTTGAAAATCTTTAACTATGCGAATGTTGAAACCTTTGTAAATACGTTCTTGAGCCTTTCATCATTCCTCAAAAAAAGGTGCTGTCAAAATCCTGAGTAGGAGTGCAAAACATATTTAGCTCATTTGTGTTTGACCTGCGGTATGATATTTCAGGATGTTTTGTTAGTTCATTTATAATTAAATCGATAATATTTGATCCATCGTAATTTTGGATTATTCACTTGTAAAATAGGTAAATTTTCGAAAAAAATTAGTTCTTTGAAAGTTCTTGGATCAATTGCAATTTCACTGCGTCATTTAAAATACCTTTTGGATCATCAATAACTATTTTGCCAAAAATGTCTTTTTTCATGGATGCACTATTTCCATTGTTGTCGCTAGCTTCATAATTTCCAAATATATCTTTTCGAACGGAAACACGATTTCCCCTGTTATCTTCAATTGTTTTACCACCTAGAATATCAGTTCTCACTGTGGTACGTTGACCATTGCTATTTTCGATAGTGAGATTATCAAGAATATCTTTTGTTATCCGGCTTGAATTACCTTTGTTATCTCGAATCTCCATATTGCCGAAAATATCTTTAGATATCGTTGAGCTATTGCCTTGATTATCTCGGATGTCGAGACCTCCAAAAATATTTTTTGATACAGTTTTTACATTTCCTTTTTCATCACGTATTTCTAAATTGCCGTGTATATTTTTAAAAACTGTGGACGGACTTCTGTCTAGATTAGGAAGATCGAAATCGCCACTACTGTTTTTTCTGACTGTAGTTTCACCTCCATCCTCATCTTTTACGACAATATTTCCTGAAAAGTCTTCTTTTATAGTCAGTTTAATACCACTCTTATTTACGGTTGTATATTCACCCAGGCTACCTCGTCTAAATTTAATGGTATTTCTCCACATATCTGAAAGAATAACTTCTCCCCAGCTATCGGTTTCTATTTTTATGGATTTTTTATCTAAGCCTTCTGAAATAGCCATTTTAATCATGTACTTTTTCATATTGTCAGAAGGGGGATCGGACCATATTCGGGTATACTCTTCCACTGTTGAAATTTTGGCTTCTGAAGTTAATGTAACTAATAGCAGTGAAAAACTGAATAAGAAATATATACGCATGATCTGTCTGTGATTTAATGTCAATATACGTTTTTTTGCGCTACTTTCATTATATTTAAACAGTAAGCGAATTAATTGATGTCAACTACGGACGAAACGGAACGGCTGGGCAAAGTAAAACCTTTGATTCTGAGGAAGCCCGTCTAAAGGATGCTGAAAAACTAATTGCGGAGAAGACTAAAAAAGGCTATTCTGAGAATGGTGCTGTAGATGCAGATAGCAAGGAAAGAGGATCCGCTGTTCGACAGTCAACGGCTGCCAGCCAGTTATTGAATTAGTCTAAGATCTCTTCGTATGTCAATGTGTTTTTACTCTTTGATACGCGAATAGTTATAAATGTCGGAACGATACCTTTGCCATTCGGACGGTACATGGAATAAATATAGGAATCTTTGTCGTGATAATTAGCGCGTAGTGTGTCACCTTCATATCTGTCTACCGCAGTGGTATGAACTTCTATTCTTTCATCCATTTTGTCACTCCAGCTTCGTTGATCAATAAAAGATTGTTTGTCTTTTTCGGAGATAGATAGTTCAAATTGATGTGTGTAATCTCTTAAGCCGCCACTTTGATTGGAAATAATTTTAAAATCATCTTTTAGCGTGATATGGTGTTCGCTGAGTAGTTTTCTTGCATCAGATTTAGAGAATAATAGATCATCAAATAGCAAGTATAGCGTGAATATAAGAAAAGGCAAGATTAAAATAATCGAGACGATAGTTCCCAACTTTTTACGGCCAGACTTTTTTAGGATCCAGTACGTGAAATAGATGAATAGGCCTGGGATGCCAAACCATATCAAAAAAATCAGCGTGTATAGTGTATACATTTGTTAATAGTTATAATCCTAAAGCTCCTAATCCACGAATAATGTCTAAATAGATTTGCGGTATATCCACATCCCCAATATTTTTACGGATGACATCGGTAATACCAGCATGTGAGATACCCTGAGAAGCATGAATATGTTTAAAGTTTGCTCCCCAAACTGCACTTTCTAATGGGACCATCCCATCATTTTCACCTACCAGTCGCCTCAGGTATTTAAAACTCAAAGCATAGAACAAATCATCTTGTGGCTTAGTCATTGTCGAAGCAAAGCTCTGATAAAATACATTGTCCATATTGGGGTTGAGCTGGTTGAAAACACGCATTTCTTTTACACTGAGATCTCGAATTAGTTCGATTGGTGCGGGAGATTGCCCTCCAAATAAGAAAGAAAGACGTTGGATCAGTTTTTTTGTAACAGAATCTCTGGATAGATGTTTTTCCATTAGATAGTCTGCTATTGGTGTTCCTAAGTGTGGTGTGGATATTGTGCTTAAGGAGGCTACCATTTGATGTCCCTTTAGCGTTGAAATAAAATAGCGGGCGTCGATCCCTCCTTTAGAATGCGCGATGAGATTAAATTTAGTGGCACCTGTTTTTTCTGCAAGATCTGACAGATTTCTTTTCAGCATCTGTGCATTGTTAGCCACGCTGCCCCAACCATCGGTCTTGCCATAAAAAAATGAGATATTGTTTTTTTTGAAAGTCTTGGGGATCCTGCCCCAAAATAAACTGTTATCCCCAGCAGCCGTGCCGTGGATCAATATGATGGGATATCTTAATGTAAAGGCAGTCATTGAGTTTTTTTATACATCTTCATCCATCCAATAGGTTTTGCAAATCAGCTTTATCTTGCTATTTTTTGATCTGGATTGATTATATGAACAGGTTCTATAATTAAGCTATTCGACTCATTTTCATTAAAGGGCTAGTCTATTGTCAGGTCCGCCAATAAGTCCCGTCGACATATTCGAGCAAATCTACCAGTCCCTGAGGGATTGCCGGAAATGCTTCCTGGAGTTTCGCTAGATCTATTTTGCTTGCACCATGTTTAATCCGTTCAAAATGATCCCAGGTTTCTTCACCACCATTACTATAGTATGCTTTCTTTAAACCAGATAAATAATTGTCTACTATTTTCATTTGCTTTTCTTCTTGTTTGTGAATTTAGTCAAACTTGATGATAGAATAAAAGTAAATTGTAGTGTATTTCCTTTTCTGTCTGCTTTTTATAACGAACCTAAAATTTTAAAATCTCGGAGGAAAGCGAGAAAAAGATTGTTGTGGAAAGTTAAAAATGTTTTGTTAATAATTCATTAAATGGTTAATTTAATGAAAATTTTCAATTATGAAATCTAATCGCCTATTTATTTTCCTTGTTGTTTTTCTAACAACGGTAGCTACTCCTGTGTTTAGTCAACAAAATTTTAACTTTTCATTTGATCAACCGATTATAAATCCCTGGTTCAAGGTTGGGGATACGACGGCTTTTAAGAGTGGTATAGATCACGATACGTATTATAGTGCAAAAGGAGCACTTCGGATTGAAAGTATAAAGAAGAACAGCGCTTTCGGAGGGATTATGATGTGGTTACCATCAAATTTAAAGGGGGATTCCATTGAAGTGTCTGCGATGATCAAGCGTGAGAATATCATCGCAGGGTCTTATGCGTCGATGATGCTACGGATCGATCCCAAAGTCTTTTTCGACAATATGGCTAACCGCCAAATGAATGGGACAAAAAACTGGGAAAATATTAAGCTGAAAACTAAATTGGTGCCAAACCAGACCGAAGGGATATCCATTGCATTTTTTCTTTCTGGGGAAGGTAAGATGTGGGTTGATGATGTGCTCATTACTGTAGATGGTAAGGATATTACCAAAGAAGTAGGAATGTTTGTGCCATTTGCGAAAGGGATCAGTGAACCTGCAAGTTCGGGGATTTCTGATTTTAATACTACGCCCGAGATTGATCAACGCTTAGTGGATTTAGGGAGAATATGGGGTTTCCTGAAATATAGACATCCCGCTGTGGCGCAAGGAAAATATGATTGGGATCAGCAGTTGTTTAAGTCCATTGACGCTATTATTAGAGCAAAGGATAATAAATCTGTTGAGGCTCATTATGCGATGCTCTTAGACAGTCTCGGTGCCACGGCCAACTATGCCAAGCCACAGCTTGAAAATGTGGTTCATGAAGTAGATTATAGCTGGATTGATGGTCTCTCTTTTAACAATGATATCAAGAATAAATTAAGACGTATTCGCTACAGTAATTTTGATCAACATCATTATTTTGGTTTTGCTGGAGGTGCTGGCAATGTTCTTTTCAAGAATGAAAAAAAATATGAAAATGTATTTTCTGCAGATGCGGGGTTTCGTTTATTGGCGCTCTTTCGCTTTTGGAATATGATCGAATATTTTTCCCCCTATAAACATCTGACGGATCCGAAATGGGATGCTGTTTTAAAGACCGCTGTGCCCGAAATGATCCTGAGTCGGGATGATCGTTCTTATGGCCTTTCACTTCTCAAGATGGTATCCCAGGTAAAAGATGCACATACCGGACTCTGGAGCATGCCCAAAGGACTGATAAATTATTATGGCAAGTACCGTATGCCGGTGGAGATCCGAATGATAGAAGGAAAAGCTGTGGTAACTAAAGTTTTTGATAGTGAGAAATCCGGAGATAAACTTAGCATAGGAGATGTGCTCATCAGTAAGGAACATAAAAAGATTGAAGAAATCAGAGATTCGCTTTGGGCTTATATGAGTACACCGAATGAAGCTGTAGCCAACCGTGATCTGGCGCGAAAGCTTGTGACAAGCAATAGCGAGATTGTGCCCTGTGAGTTAGTGCGTGATGGCCGGCCGATTAAAGTAGATATTGCTGCGATACCCTCTAGCCAAATTAAACCTGCTTCAAGAGATACCGTGCCTTTTAAGATGCTGGACAATAATATTTTGTATATCAATCACAGTTTACTGCGTGCTAAGATGATCACAGAAAATATGGCAAACTGGAGCAAGGTAAAAGGTATTGTGATTGATGACCGCAATTATCCCGGTGATTTTTTAGTATTCAAGCTTACACCCTTGTTGTTGACCAAGCCTACTGATTTCGTTCGTTTTAGCAGTACGAGCCTTCAATATCCCGGCACTTTTGTAATGAGCAGCCCATTACAAGTTGGGGAGAATACCAATGATTGCTATCAGGGGAAAGTGGCTATTCTGGTCAATGAAGATACCCAGAGTTCTGCGGAATATCATGTGATGGCTTATCAGGCAGCTTCCAATGTCAAGGTTTTCGGATCACCGACAGCGGGTGCTGATGGCAATGTCAGTTCCATAGAGTTACCGGGCAATCAGCGGACAATGCTTTCCGGACTGGGGATATATTATCCCGATCAACGTGAAACCCAGCGTGTAGGTATTAAAATTGATGAGATTGTCAAACCGAGTATCAAGGGGATTCGCGAAGGTAGGGATGAGGTAATGGAAAAAGCATTGGAGTATCTAAGTCAATAGATTAGCCCTTCCATAGGATGGTTGTTATTGAGGTATTATACATTTAAAGTCAGACATGCTAAAGGAAATTATTTTTTAATTTATTTACTAAAATATTTAGTATATTGTTTGTTTTTTTGCTATCTTTGTATTGCTCACTTACAGAAGTAATACCAATAAAATAAACAATTATGTTGTCCGATCAAACTTTAGTATCCGATATAAAGGCAATTATTGCGCAGTCCAAAGATAATGCGATTCGTGCTGTCGATCATCAGCGCACATTGATGTACTGGCATATTGGCCAACGTATTTTTGAACAGGAGCAGGAAGGTAAGGATAGAGCGGATTATGGGAAATACATCATAAAATATCTTTCAGCAGAATTACAGCCTGAGTTTGGTAGTGGTTTTTCGTATAGACAGCTAAATTGGTACCGCCAATTTTATCGCACATTTCCAATTGTGTCTACACTGTGGACGCAATTGAGTTGGAGCCAGTATAAGCTGCTTTTAAGTCTTAATAGCGAGGAACAGCGGGAGTTTTATATTGCCGAAACCATAAAGAATAATTGGACAGTCAGACAGCTTGAGCGGCAGATTAATACTAATCTATATGAACGCCTGCTGCTTAGCAACGATAAGGAAAGTGTACTGGCTGTAGCAAAAAAGGAAAAGATGCCTTCTGATGCGAAGGAGATTATCAAAGATCCAATGGTACTGGAATTTTTGGGTTTGAAACGCGAAAGCGCTTACTATGAGAAAGATCTTGAGGGAGCCATTATTGCCCATCTTCAAGAGTTCTTACTCGAATTAGGAAATGGCTTCTCATTCGTCGCTAGACAAAAACGTATCCATATCGAGGGCGATGAGTTTTTCGTTGACCTGGTCTTTTACAACCGTCTGCTGCAAAGTTTTGTGATCATTGAAATTAAAACCCATAAATTAACGCATCAGGACATCGGTCAATTGCAGATGTATGTCAATTACTATGATCGTATAGAAAAACTTCCGCATGAGCATCCGACAGTTGGCATCTTACTTTGTGCCAGTAAAAACGATGCGGTCGTCAAATTTACCCTTCCGGAAGACCAAAAGCAGATTGTCGCCAGTCAATATGAGCTTTATTTACCAACAGAGCAACAGTTGCTGGATGAGGTAAATAAAGAGTTGGATAGTTTTGTAGGTAAAGGTGACGCTGAGTAGATTTTTCAAGCGTCTATACGGCGCCATTTAAAGATATTTTAAATGCGTCAAACGGGGTTAATTTATCAGTATTGGGGGATGAAATGACAGTGGTTCCGCTTTTTTCATTTTTATTTTTCTAACATAGATTATTTTGTACATTTGTATCGAATAAAATCGAAATTGAAATGGCAGAAACTGTACAACCAAGAGGTCCAAAGACAACTGATAATAATGCGAACCAAACTCATTACTACAAAACATTGGTAGTAGCGATCGCTTTAGGTTTAATAGGTACATTTATCCGTTTTGTACCGGATGTATGTACGGCATTGGGCCAACAAACTTTTTTGTTTTCCGCAATAGCTAATATTGCTATGATCGTAGGTGCACTTATCGCATTCAAAACCGTTTTCGGAATTTTGGGATTTGGAAAAAACCGTGACTAATTAAAAGTAAACTAAGATATTTGAAAGCCCCAGTTTACTGGGGCTTTTTTATTTTAATCCTTTTTTTAAACTCAAGTTCATTGTTGACGATCCCGTCCCGTTATGCTTTCATGATCTATAAGGCACAAAAAAGGCCTCACGATCGTGAGGCCTTCTTTTGTATGATTATCGCAGACTACGCGAAAAGAGACCAAGTAGACCAAGGAATACGTGAAAGAATCAAAATCAAACCGATGATATAGAAAATAACAACCGTTTGGTTTGCTTTTTTTGCATTTTCAATCTTTTTAGCTTTAGAGTAACCAATTGTAATCAATACAATAGCAATGATCATGGTTAAAGGGTGTTCGATGATTTTAAAACGTAATGTCGGATCTTTCATTACGGCGCCAGAGATCATCGATGGATACTTTAAATAAAAGAATAAGATCAATCCCACCAATAATTGAATATGCGATGCAATGAAACCCAATAAAGCAATTTTACGGTTGTACGGTTTGTTGCCTAAATAGTTTGATAGGGTGATCACGATCGATATCACCAGGGCTAGCAATAATACAATTGCTATAGTCGAGTGTAAGTGTAACATAAAAGCTCTCTTTATTTATTTCCTAAGTTAGCAAAGATAAAAATATAATGAATGTATTTATCAAAAATCATTGTTCGAGCAGAAATACCTCCGCTATTGGATTAAATAAGTACATGCGTTTGCTACTCAATTCCATGCACTTATAGCGTTTTCTTATTTTTTCAATACGTTGAAATGAGCGACCATTTTGCAACCTAAAGAAATGACCATCCTCTAGGGATTCCACCGTAAGGGCACTGGTTTTGACGGTATCGTATGATTTTAAGGTTCGAAACAGGTGAAGGTCCGTGCAGCTCGAAGCCGCAGGATTTTCCATATAACGATGAATAGCACTGCTGATATCGGTAGGAAAAATATTCAATTTAAGGAAGGGCTCCATCAGTTCCTTGAAATTATTTTTCCACTCTGTACCATGTGGTTTGACACGATGCTGATGTTTATTCCACGTTTGTAAATGCGCAAATTCATGGATCGTCGTAATCAAAAAGGAATAAGAATTTAAATCATGGTTGACTGAGATGCGGTGCGGGCTTCCTCTAAACGGCGCACGGTAATCTCCTAGCTTGGTACTCCTTGAACGAGAGATCTTAAATAAACAGCGGGTATGATTAATCCAGTTGGATATAATAGGAGCTGCTTCTTCGGGCATGTATTTTTTGAGCGTGGCACTATAATCTTGCATGCCATAAAAATAGGATTTATTCATGTCAATAGTGCTGAATGAGAACATTCTTTTGTCAAAAAAAGAATCAGTTTACTAAGAATAATAGCTTAATTTCCGGTTTTTGTTTGGATAATTGATATTATTTTTAGTATTTAGTACTTGTAAATGTCAAAATTGAGAAAGTCAGTAAAGAGAATTTATGTTTTTTTAAAATAAAACGTATTGAAATTGCCTGAGTTTTAGGTAAATTACCTACAGAAAGGTTCATAAATATAGGATCCGATTGAGGACGGTTTTTCCTCCAAACTGTAAAATAGACCTGCAAGAATATGCTAGATACCTTACATATTAGAAATTATGCGCTCATCAACGAATTGGAAATCCAATTTGATAAAGGTTTAAATATGATTACCGGCGAAACCGGTGCCGGTAAATCTATTATCATGGGCGCATTATCGCTGATCTTAGGAAATAGGGCCGAAGGGAAGCATTTTTTCGACCCAACCAAGAAATGTGTGATAGAAGGGGAATTTAAAGTTGGGTCTTATCAGCTACTTGTTTTTTTTGAGGAAAATGATCTCGATTACGCGGACCACACCATTATTCGAAGAGAAATCTCGCCCGATGGTAAATCTCGGGCATTTATTAATGATTCACCGGTCACACTGGCGATCCTCAAAGCTTTAGGTGAGCAGTTGATTGATGTGCATTCGCAACATGCAACATTGCAGATTAATACAGAAGATTTTCAGTTCCTTGTAGTCGATAGTGTTGCAGGTTCATTTGGCCTCAAGCAAAATTATCGAGCGAGCTTTTTCGCTTACAAGAGGGCGAAAAAAGAACTCGAAGAGTTTAAGGAAATGGTCAAGAAAGCCGCTATTGAGCAGGATTATTTTCAGTTTCAATTTGATGAGCTTGATGCCGCCCGATTGGTGGCAGATGAGCAGGGACAACTCGAAGTACAACAGCGGCAGCTGGAAAACGCAGAAGATATCAAGCGTGCATTAACTGGTGCGTCACATCTATTGGTAAATGAAGATACGGCAGTTTTAAGCCGTTTAAAAGAGGCGATGAGCCAAGTGGAAGGTATTGTTTCATTTCTGCCTGAGGCGGCAGATTTGGCTGCACGATTAAAGAGTACATGGATTGAGCTGAAGGACGTCGCAGCAGAGCTGAGTTCGCTTGAAGAGGATACCCAAATCGACGAAGGTACTTTGTTGGAGATCAATGAACGCTTGAGTTTATTATATTCTTTACAGAAAAAACATCATGTGGACTCCGTTGAGGAGCTGATCAAATTACGCGATGATTTAGAATCCAAACTGTTTGCTATAAATTCCTCGGATGAGCAATTGGAGCGACTGGAGAAAGAAGTAGTTGCTAAATTAGCTATTGCTCAAAATAAAGGAAAAGAACTCTCAGCAGCCAGAAAGAAAGTCTTGGATTTAATCGCAAAAGATGTACAGGCTACTTTGTCAAATGTAGGGATGCCCAATGCATTGTTGCAAATTAATCTCGAGCCATTGAAGGAAGGGGATATGCGGGAATCGGGAATAGATTCAATACAGTTTTTATTTTCGGCCAATAAAGGACAGGCATTGCAATCCATTCATCGGGTTGCCTCTGGCGGAGAGCTCTCCAGGGTGATGTTGGCCATTAAATCCCTGGTTGCAAAAACCTCTGCATTACCGACCATTATTTTTGATGAAATCGATACCGGAATCTCTGGAGAGGTAGCGTTGCGTGTGGGGGAGGTGATGGAAAGCCTTGCAGAGAACATGCAGGTCATTGCTATTTCCCATTTACCCCAAATCGCAGCTAAAGGTGCTGCACATTATAAAGTGTATAAGGAAGATAAAGCCAATCGGACAATCTCTAACATTGTTCGATTAGATCAAGAAGGGAGGGTCAAGGAAATTGCTCAGATGCTCAGTGGTACCAATCCAACAGACGCGGCACTTGAACATGCAGAGTTATTACTGAAAGGATAGCTACTAAATAAAAAAAGGTCTTAGAGATTCTCTAAGACCTTTTTTATTTAGTTTCCACCGTTATCAGCATCCGTTAATGTTACTTTTACTAACATATTGTCCGGACGGACTGGTTTATTGTCGCTACCCACATAATCAGCATAGAGATATACTTTACCAATTTTATACTCCACGCGATAATTATAAGGGCCGATAGCTGAAGGAATGTTGATGAAATAATTTGGATCATTATCAAATGATACAGCTACTCCCACGTGTCCGTAGTCGAAATATTTTGCATCTAATTCGGGAAAGTCCAATTCATTTGAGAAAGAATATCCGGTTTTGTCAACTCCCCAAGAAGAGGAGACTACCTTCGTATTAAAAGTTACTCCCGGTAAATAGTTTGTAACGTATTCTTTCTTACAAGAAGAAAATGAAACCAAGGCTGCGGTTCCAATTAATGCTGCTAATAAAAGTCTTTTCATATTGTTCGTGTTATTTGTGACAATTTTATTATAGGACGATAAAATAGTGCGAAAGTTTAACGCCAACTTTCTTTACAACAAAAAATGCACCATAAAGGTGCATTTTATTGAAATTATTTTTGATACAGCTAAAGCTTACTTCTCAGCGGTGTCTTTCGAAGACTTCGAATCTGAGCTAGAAACCTCAATATCTTTGGTTTCCGGATTAATGCTCACGGTCAAAACTGAACCAGTTTGCACATTTCCTTTGAGGATTTCTTCTGCAATCGGATCTTCGAGATATTTCTGGATTGCTCGTTTTAATGGACGTGCACCAAAATTACTGTCATAACCTTTGTCTGCAATGAAATCTTTTGCCTCATCTGTCAAATTGATCGTATAACCCAAATCGGCGATTCGTTTGAACAATGACCTCAACTCAATATCAATGATTTTGAAGATGTTTTCTTTTGTCAATGAATTGAAGACAATCACATCATCAATACGGTTCAAAAATTCTGGAGCAAAGGCTCTTTTCAAAGCGGTTTCGATAACTCCACGTGAATGCGCATCAGATTGTTGTGATTTTGCCGCAGTGGTGAAACCAACACCCTGACCAAATTCCTTCAATTGGCGTGCACCAATATTTGAAGTCATAATGATTATGGTATTTCTGAAATCCACTTTACGGCCTAAACTATCTGTCAGTTGACCCTCGTCCAATACCTGTAGCATGAGGTTAAACACATCTGGGTGAGCTTTCTCAATCTCATCCAATAAGACAACCGCATAAGGTTTACGACGTACTTTTTCAGTCAATTGACCACCTTCTTCGTAGCCGACATATCCTGGAGGCGCTCCAACAAGGCGAGATACCGCGAATTTCTCCATGTACTCACTCATGTCTATTTGGATCAGCGCATCTTCTGTATCAAACATAAATCGCGCTAATTCCTTAGCCAACTCTGTTTTACCGACACCAGTAGGACCTAAGAAGATAAACGAACCGATTGGCTTTTTAGGATCCTTCAAACCCGCACGGGTACGTTGTATAGCTTTCACCAATTTACCTACAGCGTCATCTTGACCAATGATTCTTCCCTTCATCAACTCAGCCATATTCAACAGTTTTTGACTGTCTGTTTGACTAACACGTTGTACTGGAATACCTGTCATCATGGCTACTACTTCAGCAACATTTTCTTCCGAAACAGTATAGCGTTTAGACTTCGTCTCTTCTTCCCAAGCGATTTTTTCTTTCTCGAGCTCCTCGATCAATTTTTTCTCCGTATCACGCAATTTGGCAGCCTCTTCGTATTTTTGACTACGAACGACTTTGTTCTTTTCCAATTTGACCTCTTCAATTTTATTCTCAATGTCAATAATGGACTGCGGTACATGAATATTGTTTAAGTGCACGCGAGAGCCTGCCTCATCCAAAGCATCAATAGCCTTATCTGGTAAGAACCTGTCTGTAATGTAACGTGTTGTTAACGACACACAGGCTTCAATCGCTTCTGGAGTGTAGGTCACGTTGTGGTGATCCTCATATTTCTCTTTGATACGATTCAATATTTCAACTGTTTCGTCATGTGTAGCCGGTTCAATCGTTACACGTTGGAAACGACGGTCCAAAGCACCATCTTTTTCAATGTATTGACGATATTCGTCCAATGTTGTTGCACCAATACATTGGATTTCTCCTCTTGCCAAGGCTGGTTTGAACATATTGGAAGCATCTAACGATCCTGAAGCGCCACCTGCACCAACGATGGTGTGAATCTCATCGATAAATAAGATGACATCCGGTGATTTCTCCAGTTCATTCATAACCGCTTTCATACGTTCTTCAAATTGACCGCGATATTTCGTCCCGGCAACCAATGAAGCTAGATCCAATGTAACTACACGCTTATTGAAGAGTACACGCGATACCTTGCGTTGGACAATGCGAAGCGCAAGTCCCTCCGCAATAGCTGATTTACCAACTCCCGGTTCACCGATTAACAACGGATTGTTCTTCTTGCGTCGGGATAAAATTTGAGACACACGCTCAATCTCTTTTTCGCGACCTACAATAGGATCCAATTTACCCTCTTCGGCAGCTTTGGTCAAATCACGGCCAAAGTTGTCCAATACTGGAGTTTTGGATTTAATATCCGAAACTTTTTTAGGTTGGATATATTGATCATCCTCTGCAAAATCATCATCGCCGGTAGGAGAGCCCGGAGCTTCGTCCTTGATCGTCGTTCTATTTTGCTCAACTTCAGATTTGAAGATGTCGTAAGTCACATTGTATTGTTGTAAAATCTGAGAAGCAATATTATCTTCATCCCGTAAGATAGCCAATAATAGATGCTCCGTTCCGATGATATCCGATTTGAATATTTTAGCTTCCAAATAAGTGATCTTCAAAACTTTTTCAGCCTGTTTTGTTAATGGCATATTGCCAATAGGTGCTCGTGAAACCGATGCCCCCTTCACTGCGTCCTCCACAGATTGACGTAGTGCTGCCGTGTCAATGCCTATGTTTTTAAGGATCTTTATCGCCATTCCATCGCCTTCACGAATCAATCCAAGCAATAAATGCTCTGTTCCTATATAATCGTGACGCAATCTTAAAGCTTCCTCTCTACTGTACGATATGACATCCTTTACGCGCGGTGAAAATTTTGCTTCCATTGAATA
Source organism: Sphingobacterium sp. 40-24 (assembly GCF_001899705.1). NCBI lineage: Bacteria > Pseudomonadati > Bacteroidota > Sphingobacteriia > Sphingobacteriales > Sphingobacteriaceae > Sphingobacterium > Sphingobacterium sp. 40-24. The sequence continues at coordinate 37,751 of NZ_MKWH01000066.1, forward strand.
CCTTTCTGTTTTATATTAAGGATATATAAATGTAGTAAATTCTGCATTTCAAACCTTAAAATTATTTTAAATAATGTCATCAACAATTAAGCCATGACCGTTATACGTCCAAAATGTCAGTATAAAAGATTACATTTGTATGTTAATATAACAAGAGTTTTCGAATTTTTTTAAATTTTATGTCAGACGAGAAGATCATTTTTTCGATGGCGGGTGTCAACAAGATCTATCCGCCTCAAAAACAAGTTTTAAAAAATATCTATTTATCTTTTTTCTATGGTGCGAAGATCGGCGTGATCGGTTTGAATGGATCAGGTAAATCTTCCCTATTAAAAATTATCGCTGGATTGGATAAGTCATATCAAGGCGAGGTGGTGTTCTCCCCTGGTTATTCTGTGGGTTATTTAGCGCAAGAACCTCAATTGGATCTTGAAAAGACTGTTCTTGAAGTGGTACAGGAAGGTGTTGCCGAAATTACAGCCATCTTACAGGAATATGAAGAAATCAATGAAAAATTTGGCCTGCCTGAGGTTTATGAAAATGCCGATGAGATGGACAAATTGTTGGCAAGACAAGGTGAACTTCAGGATATCATTGATGCCACTAACGCTTGGGAAATCGATTCGAAATTAGAAAGAGCAATGGATGCTTTACGTTGCCCTGAACCAGATGCGAAGATTGTCAATTTGTCAGGTGGTGAGCGTAGACGTGTAGCATTATGTCGCTTATTATTGCAGGAACCAGACGTATTGCTCTTAGATGAGCCGACCAACCACTTGGATGCCGAGTCGATCGATTGGTTAGAACAACATTTAAAACAATATAAAGGAACTGTCATCGCCGTTACCCACGACCGTTATTTCTTGGATAATGTTGCTGGATGGATTCTTGAATTGGATCGCGGTGAAGGTATTCCCTGGAAAGGAAATTATTCTTCTTGGTTAGATCAAAAAGCAAAACGTCTCGCGCAGGAAGAAAAGCAGGAAACCAAACGTCAAAAAACCCTGGAGCGTGAGCTGGAATGGGTGCGTATGGCACCGAAAGCACGTCATGCTAAATCGAAAGCACGTTTGCATAACTATGAAAAATTAGCTTCTGAGGAAACGAAAGAACGCGAAGAAAAATTGGAATTGTTTATTCCGCCGGGGCCACGTCTGGGGAACTCTGTCATTGAGGCAACGAATATCTCCAAAGCCTATGGCGATCGTATTTTATTTGAGAACTTAAGCTTCATGTTGCCGCCGGCAGGTATCGTAGGGATCATTGGACCAAATGGTGCGGGTAAAACAACTTTATTCCGCTTGATCACAGGACAGGAAACGCCGGATACAGGTTCTTTCAAAGTCGGGGAAACAGTGAAATTGGGCTATGTGGACCAAATGCACCACGACCTCGATCCGGAAAAATCGGTTTGGGAAAATATTACGGGTGGCAGCGACAATATGATGTTGGGTAACCGCTCGGTGAACTCAAGAGCTTATGTTTCCAAATTTAATTTTAACGGTGCTGATCAACAAAAGAAAGTAGGTGTGCTTTCGGGTGGAGAACGTAATCGTGTTCACCTGGCTATCACGCTTAAAGAGGGATCAAATGTACTCTTGCTCGATGAGCCGACCAATGATATTGATGTAAATACCTTGCGGGCACTGGAAGAAGGCTTGGAGAACTTCGGCGGTTGTGCCGTTGTGATTTCCCATGACAGATGGTTCCTGGATCGTATTTGTACCCATATCCTTGCTTTTGAGGGCGATTCACAGGTTTATTTCTTCGAAGGTAACTATACTGAATATGAAGAAAACCGTAAAAAACGCGTGGGTGATGTAACGCCACATCGTATTAAATACAAAAAATTAGTTAAATAATAGGAGTGGATCATGGAGAGCGGAAGGCTTTTGGCTGCTATAATAGACCACGCTATTGATGGAATAATAACCATAGACAACAGGGGGAATGTGGAAAGCATTAACCCTGCTGCCTTGGAATTGTTCGGTTATCAGGCTGAAGAGGTAATCGGACACAATATATCCATGTTAATGCCTGAACCTGATCGTGGCAATCACGATGGTTATCTACATAATTACCAAACCACAGGCCACAAGAAGATTATCGGAATCGGCCGCGAAGTGATGGGCTTAAAGAAAAATGGAGAAACATTTCCATTTCGCTTAGCAGTCAGTGAGGTTTGGTTAAAAGATAAGAATATCTTTACAGGCTTTATTCACGATTTATCGCGTGAGAAAGCTGCCGAGGATATGCTCAAGCAACATGCTGCCGAACTTGAGCATAAAGTCAGTGAACGTACGCGCGATCTGATCTCCTTGGTGTCCGAACTTGAAAAGGCGAAGGCAGAGGTTTCTAAATCCTTGGAAAAAGAAATTGAGCTTAGCCAACTAAAATCACGTTTTGTGTCTATGGCTTCGCATGAGTTTCGTACGCCTCTAAGCTCCGTCCAGCTTTCAGCTTCGCTGATTGAAAAGTATGCCGAGCGACCGGATGATAAAACTAATATCATTAAACATACCAATAAAATCAAAGGTGCAGTTCAATTGCTGACCAGCATTCTGAATGATTTCCTATCCTTAGAGAAACTGGAAGCTGGTATCGTTGTCATGAATAAGCAATACATCAATCTGGTCGAATTGGCGGAAGAGATTACCGAAGAAATGCAATTGATCTGTAAGAAAAATCAGCATATTGTATACCAACATACGGGAGAAATTGGACATTTTACCTTAGATCCAAATCTGTTGAAAAACGCTTTGGTCAACTTAATTTCCAATGCAATCAAATATTCCGGAGAAGACACATTGATCGAATTTACAACCTGTATTGACGACGAAGGCTGCTTAATATCCGTGAAAGACAATGGTATTGGTATACCCGAGGAAGATCAAGTACATTTGTTTGAGCCTTTTTTTAGAGCACATAATACAGGTAATATCCCTGGTACAGGATTAGGCCTGAATATCGTAAAACGGTATATCGAATTGATGGAAGGTCAGATGGAATTTGAATCGGAAGTACATAAAGGAACTTCATTCCGCGTGCGCTTCAAGGAGAGCGTTGTTGATAAATAGAGGCAAAGCATAAAAGGGTCTAAAACATAAAAAGGACAGAATAAATAATTGCAGATGAGAAATAAAAAGACAATTCTAATTATTGAAGATAATATTGATATCCGAGAGGGGACTACCGAAATATTGGAGTTGACAGGAAGGTATGATGTCATTACTGCCGAAAATGGACGTGTTGGAGTCGACCTGGCGACAAGACATATACCTGATCTGATTCTCTGTGATATCATGATGCCTGAATTAGATGGTTATGGCGTCTTATTTATGTTAAGCAAAATTGAAAGTACAGCCAAAATTCCGTTCATTTTTCTGACCGCCAAAGCGGAACGCGCAGATATGCGCAAAGCGATGGAGATGGGAGCAGATGATTATCTGACCAAACCTTTTGATGATGTTGAATTGATGAATGCAATAGATGTGCGCCTCAAAAGACATGAGCAGCTGGCAGCAGATGTTTCGCAGGAAGATGATTTGAGTTTGAGTGCTGAAGAGCAGGTATTATTGCTACATGAACTTCTCGCTAATTCACGCGTGAAAACCGTGAAGAAAAAACAGTCTATTTATGAAAAAGACGATTCGCCAACATATGTCTATTTTGTGAAATCTGGACAGGTGCGCAGTTTTAAGTCTTATAAAGATGGACGCGAGCTGTCTACGGGTATTTTTATTTCAGGAAATTATTTTGGCTATGCCTCGATTTTGTTGAATGATAATTATGAAGACTACGCCGAAGCAGTTGAGCCAAGTGAAATTGTCTTGATACCAAAAGACAGTTTTCTGGAGCTGTTATGGAAAAAGCCTGCAATAGCCAGTAAATTTATTAAGCTTCTTTCTGTCGATTTACGGGAAAAGGAAGAACAATTGCTTGGCTTTGCCTATCATTCTGTCCGTAAGCGGGTCGCAAACGCGTTGATCAGTGTTGCTGAAAAAAGTGGAATCAATATAAACGAGGTCAATGCATGTACAATTGACGTGACACGGGATGGTCTGGCTTCAATTGCAGGGACAGCCAATGAAACTGTTTCCCGTATGCTCTCTGATTTTAAAGAAGAAAAATTGATTTCAAAAGAAAAAGGCAAAATATACATCAATTCCATCAAGAACCTGCGGGATGTGAAGCAGTAGGTGACAGAAACGAAGATTTAAAAATGACTAGTCCTGAAAAAACGATACAGATTTTCAGTGATTAAAAATACTTAAATTTAAGCAGTAGTAGCCGAAAGGTTGCTACT